>NZ_CP075081.1 GCF_023035295.1 Borrelia coriaceae | reverse complement strand
CTAAATCTCCTGTTTTATGTGAATTGTTGTTATTCATGATAACGCAATTGTCACTATAAAGTAAACTTTTCTTTTAATAAAAATGTTTTTTTATTTAATTTAACAAAATTAATATATCAAAAATTTTGACAAAAACAATTTTTTGCTATATTATTTTTTGTTATAACATAAAAACAGGAGTTTCAATATGATAAATGTAAACAAAGAGAAGGTAGAGGTTAAGGTGAATAATCTTGGTTTATACAGTCAAAAAATGTTTGAAGGTTTTGAAACATTTGCGTATCAAATTCAAGAACAGGTTAAAGGCAAACAAAATAACACCAGTAAAATAAACAAAATATGTCGCAAGCTATCAAGAATTGGTAAGAATGAATGTTTTAAGTTTAATAGTAAAGTTGATTTTAGTGTTCAAAGACAATCTTTAAAGCGTATGGGTGCAAGTGAAGTTGGAAGCATGTTTATTGGTACTGATCATGTTTCAAAACTTGTTCTTGAAAGGATTTTAAAATCTATAGATAGGGAAATTCCATTTCAAGATAATTTAAGCATGCGAAAGGGTAAGATATTAGAAAATATAGCATTTGATGAATTTGTACGTATATATTCTGATAACATAGAGGTTTTATACAAAAACAAATATGCTAATGGGATAGATAAGTATAATTATTTCAAAAAGTATGGTAAGGAAGACAATTTAATAGGTTCTACAATTGATGGTTGGTTTATAAATAAAGAAGGTGAAGCAGAATTACTTGAGATTAAATGCAGTGATTCCATTGATTTAAAAAGTGCTGTTATTGAATATAATAAAACAGGTAATTTCCTAGAAAATAAGTATTTCTTTAAATACTATGTTCAAGTTCAGGTTCAGCTTGCATGTACTGGTTTAAGTAAGGGTAATTTGTTCTTCATCATAGGTAATGATGCTATTAACTGTGTAATAGATAGAAATGATGCTTTTATTAGTAAGGTAATGTTTGATCTTCAAAGACTTGAAGTGGAAGTTAGTCGTATTACTAGATATTTAAAACAAAATTGTGATATTAAAAATGTTGACTTAGACACGTTAAGTGCTCTTATACAGAATTTATTTGAAGCTAGTGAAATATATAAGGAATTATCTAAGTCTAATTATAAGATTAATTTTTTAGATTTTGTAAAGTCTGTTGATCTAGAGATTGATTATGATGAGAATCAACGTTTAAAAGGATGCTTATTAGAGATTAGTGCTTTGCAGTGTGAGATTAACAGAGTAGAGAATGCAACTAAGGAAAAACATAAGTTAGAGTTAGATAAGATAACAAAGCCTATTAGAGATAAACTTAAATTATGCATAAATTCAGTTTTAGGGGACTTTTATTTACTTGAACATATACATTATTGTTTTGAAGGTAGTCTATTCTCTATAGATACAACTAAGAGAGCTATTAAGGATAGATTTAAGTCTTTAGGTGGTGATATTAATTTCAATTTTAGTAGTTTTAATTTAGATAATGATTGGTCTACATTTATTTCAAGTGCTGTTTAGGAGAGGAAGCACATGGGCTGTATGATAGTGTTTTTATTTATATTTTATAAGCTAGTAGGGTTCCTATGTAGACTTTGCAAAAGGTTTATAGAGAGAGTAGTTTATAATCTATGCTCAAGACAAGAATTTTTAGAAGACCTAAAACGATTCGAACATGATTTAATACGTATGGAAATGTTAAATAGATTAAATGATAAGGAAAATTCTAATGTCTGATATTAATTGTTTAAGTATGTCGGGTCGTTTAACTAGGGACTGTGAAATTGCTTACCTTGGTAATAAAATTCCTATTTTGAGGTTTACTTTAGCTAATAATAGGGTATTTAAGAAAGATAATAAATTCACTAATCATACTCAATTTTTTGATTGTGTTTTATTTGGTAAGAGAGCTGAGAGTTTAGTTTCACTCCTTACCAAAGGAGCACAAGTTGTAATTAATGGGTCATTGCGTCATGAGAGTTGGTCTTGTAAGCGTACTGGTGAGCATAAAACCAGGTACAGTATTTTAGTTAATGAGATTCAAGTTCTAAGTTCTCATCATAATATCCAAGTAACTAGTGATACTAATTCTAAAGAAGAGTTTTATGAAGATATTCCGTTTTAATGATTAAAAGTTAAGGAGTTTAAATTTGGGTAAGGTTATCTTTAAGAGTGAGATTTTAAAAGAAATGATTAGGAATAGTAATGATTTTGAAGATATTTTATTTAATAGAAAAGATGAGTGTGGAGACATTATGTTTGAAAATCTTAATAAGCAAGGGTTTACTATCGGAAATGCTAAGTGGTGTCTAGATGTATTTTTGGGATTTTGCAAAGAAGATTATGAAGAAGCTTTTGAATGTGGAATAACCAAGATTAATAAGAATAGTATCTTTGTAAATAAATCATTTAAATTATCTATGTTTTTAGATCGAATGTTGTGTTTGTTTGATGAGGCTTTAAGTTTAGGGACTTCTATAGAGATAGCTTAAGTTTCTAAGAAGGAGGTTAAAGGTTAAAGATGTGGGTAAAACAAGATGATCCCAAGCTAGTTCTTCAGATACAGCGCTGGGGATGTTACTTTTTATCTCTTCATTATTACATAGCAAACTTTAAGAAATTACAGTTTAGTATCAATGATATTAATGTTAATTATCACAAGTTTGTTGATTTGGGATATATGAAATGCAATTGTTTTATTTTAAATCCATGCAAAATACTTAAATACTATGGTATTAATAGTGATGTAAGATGGGAACACCATTCTTATAAATGTAAATTGAATGAATTTGAAATAAGTGAAGTTAAAATCAAAGGTATTGAGGGTTATCATTTTATGGCAACTAATAATTCCTTAGTGTGTTATGACTCATTATGTCTTGATGGAAAAGGTAAGGAATATCAAGTTACATCAAAAAGGGTATTTAATAAAATTTGAAATTATTAAATAGAGAAGGAAGTAAGTATAGGTACAAAGCCAACATTATAAGTCTTTTTCCTAAACATACTTTATATATCGAAGGATTTTTTGGTACTGGATTTATATTTTTTGCAAAACTATTAGCTTGTTATATCATACTCACTGATAATTCTAAGTTTATATACAAGCTTTTTTATTTTTTAAAACAAGAGCCTGATTTGCTTTACAGAGGTATAAGAGAAGCAATTATTTATGACAGAGTTATAAGGAGAAGTTATATATAAAAAAATAGAGACTTTAAGTCATCAATTACTTGTATAGCTTTTCATTTATAATTATTATACACTATTTTTTTATCAAAAACTATAGTTTAACAAAAAGTAAATCCTCAAAATAATGAATACCCAGTTTGGTTTTAGGTATTTATTATTTTGAAAGAAAAGTTGGTTAAAATTGTAGGAAATTGAATTATATAGGTAATGCTATTATATTTTATAAAAAAATAGAAGTCAGTTTAAGCTATTTTTGATATCTTTGTAAGCTTGTATCTTACTAGCACTGGATAGGCCATAGACATTATCAATTTCAGAAGTGGATGAGTATTTCATAAGTTCTTTTATTTCAAATGAATTATATCCTTTAGCTTTAAGTGATGCTATAAATATATTACGGCATATATGTAATGACTTGCGATATTTAAAGCCTGCTTTAACTAGTAATGCTTTAAACCTAATTGCAATTTCATTTATATTAATTTTATTGTCTCTAAATTTAATTTTACTTTTTTGAAAGAGATATGTACGCCTTGAGTCTTTTCCTTTAGATAGAAAGTAGTTTTGATGCGCTTGCATTATAGAGTTGAATTCAGATTTGCTAATTATTACTTCTCTTATACATATACTATTTCTTTTTTTAGCTACATTTACACGAATAGAATAAAACATTTCACCATCACTACTCCTCTCTTTAGAGATATCAGTAAGTTTTACATTTTGAATCTCAACACCTCTACAACCAGTAATTGAGAGTAAGTATACAAACCATCCCGAGATTGGATCTTTTTCTTTAAGTTTTTCTATACATCTCTTTACTAGTCTTATTATCTTATCATTAAGATAAAATCTTATAGGAATACTTCTTATTTGCTTGGTTTTTTTATCTTTAAGCTTGGTTTTTAGTAGACCGAGTTCTTCATTTAATTGTGTATTTTGCTTTATTAACTTATTAATTAAATGTTCTTTTTGCATGTACTTTACAAGTTAACTAAACACATTAAAAATATATAAATTTAGCTATAAAAATAGTAGCAAATACTTACTCTTAAAGTCAAATTTAGATGCTTAGCATTGTATGTAAAATATTTCTTTTAGAGTATCTATTTAAAGATTAAAAACTATTTAAAGACATAAGGCCAAGAAATATCTATACATACTTCTTGTTTTTATTTACAAATACTAAACTATTTACTTTGTATCTACTTTATGATTTCTTTTAATAAGTTAATGTGTTGCAGTGGTGTGTTTATGCTTGCAAATTTTAACTTCTTACTATCAGTTAACTTGTGGTTAACTTTTTTGTTCCCTTTACCATTTTTGTAATGAGTTTAATTTATTCTTTTTTTCATTTACAATTACTACTCTCTATTAACATCTTTATTATTAAAAAAGCACAACTTTGATATGAGTCGTGCTTTTATTTGTTTTGAGTAAAGATGATTATTTATTTAAGATCTTACTTATCAATATACTATGTTTTTTGATATATACTAGCTTTATTGTTAATTACATGTGCTTACTGCGCCATTTGAAAAACCATCTAGTTTGCTTTCATCCATTTTATCAGAAAAGTATCCTTTAACTACTTCTTTGAAAGTTTGTTTACGTTCTTCAGTACACTTTTCAAGTTCAGTTTGTATGTGTTTAAGTGCATTTTTAACTTTGCTTTCATTTAACAATACAAACTTATTAAATTTAGCATCATTACCTAAAGCTTGTTTTAAGAAATCTAGACTTGATTTTTCAGTATCATTTAATTTTGATCTTAATACTGCTTCGGGTTTTTCTTGTATATCTTCTGTTTGTTCTTCTTGTACTTCTCTTGTACTTCTACTTTTGGGTTTGTTTGTAAGATCATATTTGTAACAACTACCCATTAGTAGTAATGAAACAAAAATAAGATTAATTTTACTCATGTAACTCTCCTTATCATCATGATTGTAGAAATTTATCTCAATTTTGATTGTTATATTTCAGTTGTTATAAGTATTTACTGTTTTTGTAAAGTTTATTTTTTTGTTATAAAGTTTATGTTAACTTAATGGTTAACTTGTGTTAAAGAGTATGAGTAGATTCAAAAAATCATTTGATGATTATATTGTGTATTTTAAAGAAGGAAAGCTTAATGACACTAATATTGCAAAGGAAATGGGTGTCTCAAAAGCAAATGTAAGTAAAATGAGACACAAATGGGAAGCGGTTAAAGACAATTCTGAATATGTTAACAATAATAAACTTACTATTCATCAAGATACTCTAACTAATATCTTACTTCATGCTACAAGTAGTAATGCTCAAGCCCGTGATTTAAAGAGTCAGTTTAGTATGGCTCGTAGCCTTCTAGGAATAGAATTTATAAATTCATTTAGTAGATATGTAGAGTTAGAACTTAAAACTCATGATGATCAAATAGACCAAATAGAAACCAAGATCACAAGTCTTTCTAAAGAGTGTAAGCATTCACAAGAAGAAAATAGTAATCAAGACTTAACACTTCAACTATCACAACTTAAAAAGGAAAGAGAAGTTAAGAAAATGCAGTTGTATTATGAGATGCTGCAAAAGCTAAAAGCAACAGATGTAGAATCACGTTTTAAATTTCAAGTTTAAAGGTTAAGAAATGGATATATATAAATTACCAATGTTTAAAGAAATACAAAGTGATTATAAACGTGAATTTGGGATTGATATATTAAAGTATATTAAGTTTAAAGAAGTAGAAGTTGATTTTAAAGGGTTTGAAAGTAAATATTTAACTAAAAAACAATTTGAAGTAATACGCAGTATAGAAAGAAATAATCAAAGTAAAATTATCTTAAGTGGTGGCATTGCTAGTGGTAAAACCTTTTTAGCATGTTATTTGTTCTTAAAAGTTTTACTTAGGAATAGAAATTTATATAAACAAGATACCAATAATTTTATATTGGGTAATTCACAAAAATCATTAGAGATTAATGTTTTAGGTCAATTTGAAAAGCTTGCTAATATGCTAAATATCCCATTTTTACCTAAGTTTTCTAATACATCATATTTTGAACTTGATTCATTAAGGGTTAACCTTTATGGTGGTGATAAGGCCAGTGATTTTGAAAGATTTAGAGGAAGCAACTCAGCTCTTATATATGTAAATGAAGCAACAACTCTACATAAAGAAACATTAATAGAATGTTTAAAAAGACTTAGAGTGGGTATGCAAACAATTATTTTTGATACTAATCCAGATAGTCCAGATCATTTTTTTAAAACTGATTATATTGATAATACTAATACTTATTCTACATATAACTTTACAACTTATGATAATAATCTAATTTCAAAAGAATTTATTAAAACACAAGAAGAAATTTATAAGAACAAGCCCACATATAAAGCCAAAGTCCTTTTAGGTGAATGGGTTGCTCCGTGTGATGCTATATTTACCAATATTAATATTACAAGTGAGCATGAATTTGTAAATCCAATAGCATATCTAGACCCCGCATACAGTATTGGTGGTGATAATACTGCACTTTGTGTATTAGAAAGAGTAGATAATAAGTATTATGCATTTCTATTTCAAGAAAAACTACCATTTGGTGATCCTAAGGTGTTAAACACAATTAAAACTATATTAGCAAATCTAAATGTGCATACCCTTTATGTTGAAGATAGAGATAATATATCAGGCCATGGGAATGTAACACAAACCTTTTTAAAACTTAGATCAAGTATGAATCATAAGTTTAGAATTGGACCTATAAAACCTATAAGTAATAAATTTACAAGAATTGCTACACTAATAGAACCCTTAGCAACCTCAAAGCTTAGTATCTTAGACTATTCAAGTAAATCAAGTATATCAGATATGTATAAATATAAAGGGGATGGTAAGAGTGATGATGATTCATTAGATAGTCTTTCAGCATCATATATGTTGTTAAGTCTAAATATGCGCTCTCTTAAAGCCCATTTTAGTAAAATAAGGTTCCTATAATGCATAAAATATTATATAATAATTAAATAAGGAGATTATATGCAAGAATCATCATTACAGTCTGTTAGAAGTGTACAAATATTTAATGGTCATATAACTGAGGATATGATCTATCAAGAATTTATAAGGCTTGGAATGCAAGAGTTTATTGCAAATGATCTTTCTAAAAGATATTACCATAATGAACTTACTTACAAAGATATTGAGTATTTAGAAAATAATTTTAATTTTAGATTTGAAAAACTAGAAGAGAAGATTGATGGTGTAGAGAAGAGATTAGAACAGAAGATTGATGGTGTAAAAGATAAAATAAATGATGTACAGAAGGGATTAGAAGACAAAATAAATGGTGTACAGAAGGGATTAGAAGACAAAATAAATGGTGTACAGAAGGGATTAGAAGACAAAATAAATGGTGTAGAAAAAAGATTAGAAGATAAAATAGATAATGTAGAGAAGAAACTAGAAGATAAAATAGATAATGTAGAGAATAATTTAAATGTAAAGATAGATAGTAAATTTAATGAGCTCTCTAATAAGATAGACATTAACAAGATGGAGTTAGATAATAAGATAGATAATGTAGATAATAAGATAGATACTAAGTTTAATGAATTAGATAACAAGATAGACCTTAATAAGATGGAACTTAAGAGTACGTTAAGAGTGCATGATTGGATGTTAGGAACAATTATTACTATGTGTTTAGGAATATTATTAACTTTGATATTTAAGTAGGGTAGTTAATAATGCAAATTATTGTGATCAAGCTAATGTTAATTAGTTATTATCATGTCCATTAATTAATGGTATGTGGTTTGCTAGGTTTAACAAATTTTAATGGAGAAGGATTTTTAATACTTATGATTAAGAACAGTTTTTTATTTTTATCTAACATAATGATTAAAAGAATTCCCAATATTAGTATGTTTATTATTTTGTTGGGAATTAATACTAAAGTTTTTGCTACTTATTATTATAGACCAGCTGATGATAAGTCTGCTTTGGTATTGACTGAGGAAAAAAGAGGTCAATGCGTAGTTGTAGCAGAAAATAATCTTGATGTAAAGATAGAGAATGTAATGAATGAATTAAGATCACATATTAAAGATTTAAATAATAAGATAGATAATGTAGATAATAATCTAAATGTAAAGATAAACAATTTAAGGAATAGATCAAGATCAGATATTGGTACTGATATAATCATTATTTTAGTAACAGTATTAATATCACTATCAGTATATTTATTTTTAAATAAGATGTAAATTAATTATCACCTTTTTAAAGTCATATTTAAACAACAAACTTTTTTCCACAACCCTTATTTTTTTTGTTAAAAATACTTAGCAAAAACTGAGTATTGCAGTATATTTTATATGGTTAAAGGTTATAAGAATAAATGAGATTAGATTTCAAAGTTCATGCTAAAGACCTATACAAGTATTCAATATTCTTTAAAAATTACATCTCAAATGTAGCAGAGGATGTTCTTAAGAATGGGATCACTTTAAATAGTGTAATTCCAACTTCCTTGTCTATTGAAGATGCTTTAGATGCGTTAAAAATAGAATTAAAAGCAACATTATTGCAGTGCATAATCAGTTACCGTTTCAATGGTGTTGGGTATATTTTAGTTAAAACAGAAGACCAACTACAAGATTTACACTTAGAAGTAAATAAGGAATTTCCTACTGGATTTATGTATCTTGATTATAATAGTGTTCGTGATGAGGGGCCTGATGCTACTTATATAACATACAATTTGAAAGTAAATGAAAATGATAATATATCTTATAAGGAAATAAAGATTCATAAGAGTAGAGTGATAATACACTCTAATTATGACTATATACTTAAAGCATACAGTCCATGTTATACACAAAGCTTTTTGCTTAATATATATCTTTTTGAACAAATATATAAAGAAATAGAAAAGAGAATCAAGAATCATAATTTTTTATTTTATAAAGATGAAGCATTAGTAGAATTACAAGATGCTTTAGTTAATGCTAAAACATCTCTAGATCTTCTAACTAGAAGTGTTGATAAGGGAAGTTTATTTACTAATATATTTAGAAGTAATGATGAGCATCATGTAAGCAAGTTTAAAGGTGTAAATAATGAACTTGAAAGAGAATTATATAGACTTAAAGGGAATTTAAATAATGAAGGTATATTTTATAGTGGTACATCAGATGCTTCACTTGAAGTTATTAAGTATGACATAACCTATTTAAAAGAGGCTTTAGCATTAGTAAAAGCAAAGATAGGTGCTGATACTAAGGAGCCTTTAACTAGAAGCTTTAATGAACAAGTTAAGGGGCTTGGTAGTGATGGTAAAGGGGACAGATCTAATTATTATGACTTTTTAAAAGGTGTTCAAGAAGAATTAGAAATTAGTTGTAACAGTAAACTTAACAAATACTATTATTTAGACATTAGATTTAACTCATTGCATATTCTTACTGAAGAAGAAAAGTATGAAAGAGATTCTAGACTGATAGAATTAACCCTTAAATACAAGGAATTAGAAGCAAGTAATACATTAAGTAAAAGTGAACTTGAGTCTTTAAGATCAAAATTATTTTTTTATGAAATCTAGAAGGAGAGTTTATGAACCAAGAAATACAAGAAAATGTAGCTAGTACACAAGAAGATACTTTAATTCAAAATACAGAGGGTAATAAAGAGAATACAGACAGTATTACTTTAAGTTTAAAAGAATATGAAGAGTATAAGGCATATAAAGCATCAAAAGAATCTGAAGGTAAGAATTTAACTATTAATGAAAGGATATCAAAAGAACTTTCAGAGTCACAAGCGCGTTTAGAAGAAGAAAATAAATTATTAAGTGAAGCTTCTCGTATTAATGAGATTGATAATTTAGCTCGTAAGCATTTAAGTAGTCATTTTAATAAAGAGACATTACTTGCTAAGGGATACTTATTAAAAGACATAATGCAAGCACAGCGTAGGGAACTTGTTAGAAAATATGTGCCCATTGAAGAAATTTATGCCATTTCTAAGGTAAGAGATACTAGTCACTTAGATGGTGAATTACTTGAACAACTTGTAAACCTTGCTAAAGTAAATATAAAGAAAAGAATCCAATCTACAAGTGTCAATTCAAAAGGTGAGATTAAACTAGCCTTAACAAATGAGGATATATCACTATTAGATTCTAATTTTACTCCTCAAAACTTTAGTGAGTTTAGTATTTCTATTGCTAATGCTTATAAAGAAAGAAGAAATCAATTTTACAAATCTAGAAAACAAAAAACTGCTTAAGGAGATGAGTATATATGCCACAAGAAAATATAGCTAAACTTAAAGAAGAATATGATAAAAAGGTAAAAGAGATACAAGATCTAATGAAAAATCCTAATAGAGATGCTGGGCTTTTTCATGTAGATATAGGTTTTAAGGATAAAAATCTACACTTCTCTAATCAAGGTGGTACTCTAACTAGCAGTGTTGACAAATTAGAAAATTATCCCGTTAAAGGATACCCATATAAACGTGGTGTTAAGTTATCTTTTGAAGATGGTAGTGAACCTTGTGTTGAAGCCGGGGGTTGTGATGATTTGTATGGTATATGCATTGATATTGATGAGTTTACAAAAACTGCTACAGTCATACCAATAACAAATAATTTCCAAGGATATGTAATTTCTAGAAGTTCTGATGGTATTTCTATTGGTGATAAGTTAGATTTTGATTCAGATGGAAAAGTTATTAAATCATCTTATGATTCACAAGTACCAATTAAAGCTATTGCATTATCAAATGTATTTACATTAAATCTTACTGATGACATATCTAAAAAAGATCAAGAGGATTATAAGCTGTATTTAATAAAAATAGCCATTTATGGTAGTAAATGCGATCTTTAGAATGAATTAATTGGCTAAGGAGGTTAAAGTGTCAAATATAACTCAGTTAGTAACTGAATATCAAGAAAAGGCAAAAGATCTAAAAAAGCAAATGAAGAACCCTACTAGTGATGCTAGTACTTTTAGTAATAAGGTTGATTTTAGAGATAAAAATTTACACTTCTCTAATCAAGGTGGGACTCTAACTAGTAAGAATGACAAATTAGAAAATTACTCCTTTAAAGGCTATCCATATAAAAGAGGAGTAAAACTAGTTGTAGATAAAGAAGAAGAAAATCAACCACACTATGAACCTCATGTTGAGGCCGGGGGTTGTGATGACCTTTATGGTATATGCACAGACATAGATGAGTTTACACAGACTGCTACAGTAATTCCTATTACAAATAACTTTACTGGGTATTTAGTAGCAAAAGATGGTGAGGTTAAGAAAGAATCCAAGCTTAAATTCAATGAAGATGGTCAGCTTGAAAAAGATGATTCAAATAGTAGCAAAATTAATGCCATAGCTTTATCAGATTCAATTTCACTTGATGGTACTGATCAAAAGCTTTTCATGGTACATGTAGCTATTTATGGAAATAAATGCAAAGCAGCAAATTAAAGGGGGTTAGAGATGTCAGAGTTATATGATCAAAATTATTATGCTAAAGAAATAGCAAATATATTTAATGAAGTAAAAATGCCAGCATTCTATGATTGGTTTTCTAATGACCAAATTGAAGATGTAGATATCAAGATAGGTTACTTAAAAACAATAAAATGGGATGCCTTTCTTAATGCTAATCCAACAACATTAGTAAATGAAGTTAATACTATTGCTACTATTGGGTTCCGTTCAGAATCAGTTAGACTTAACTATCTTAAATTACAATATAAGTTTAGACATTTAAAACAAGGTTCTGAAGGATTTTATAAAAATAATGATTATGCGGGTGATGTAAATAACAATTTACTTCCATTTAAAGAAGCATATAAGTTAGCAAGTAATGAGATTGTTAAACTTATAAATCACTTTATATTAACTGGTTCTGTTTCAATCCAAAAAGATGGTAAGAATGAAAAACGTATGCTTCCTAATATGTATGGCCTTCTTAATATGCCTAACCAAATTCAAGAAGAAGTAGGTAATGGTGATAAAAATAAAATGGATAAGATCTTTGAAAAGATTGAAGAAGGACTTGGAAAATTAGAACTTGGTGATGAGTTTTCTACTCCATTTATGGTACTAGTTGATCCCGTAACAAGTTTAAAACTAGTTAAACCTTATTCAGTATCAAGTGAACCTCCATCATCTAATATTTATTCTTCAACTGATTCATGGGAAGATTTCCTTATCAAGACTATTAAGGCTGTTAATAATAGACAAGAAGTATATATCCAAACATCTAACTTACTCTCAAATCAGATATTAATTTACCCATTAAATTCAGAATTAATTAAATTAAAGCCAAGTAAATACATGTTACCAATGCCAAATGAACAAGTTGATAAAGATTCAACTGATATTGCCCATTCATACATTGATTTTGTACTAGGTGGCCTCATAGCAACACAGAATATTATTTTAAAGGTTGATATTAAGCAAAAGTAAGATTAGTAAGGAGAGGGTAAATATGTCATCAGAATTGCAAACACTTCATAGTAAAATACTAAGTTTACTTAATTTAACTGAAGAAGTATTATCATTTACCCAATTTCAAACTTATACAGAATTACTTGAGATGATAATAACTACCAAAGGAATTAATGCTGACATGCTTACCTCCTCACATCTGATATTACTACTTTATTACTATATAGGTTGTAAACTAAATCAGACTGGTCTTATACGTGAATTTGATTTTAACCGTATCAAAAATGAGAAGATTAATGAGCTTGAAATTTCATATTATCCTACTATTGGCAATGAATCTAATGCAAACACAAGTTTTTGTAATCAGTTTGAATCTTTACTTAGTAGTCTTAAAAGCCAAACAACTAATCCAACTTGTTGTATAGGAATCCTCAAATGATGACACATAATAATAGTATTAGAACTAGACTAGCAAGCTTAGCATCAAGAGTAATCTCTTACTTTGAGAATGAAGAGACACTCAAACTCTATAAAGGCTCATATTCTTATTCAGAAGACTTATCAGATTATCAATTGACATATGATAAGAACAACTTTGAGCAGTTTAAAGGCGTATTTTTTAGTATAGTATCAGATGAACTTACCAATTTATCTGATACTAATCTTTATGACATAAAGTCACTTCATAAACTTTATACTACATCCAATTTAGAGTTTGAACTTAAAGATAGAATATCAGATTCTAATATGTTTTATGAAATAGTTAGTATTGACTCTAGTATTGGCTATCTCACTATCATTTTGAAGGTAATAGAATGGAAATAGAGATTGAGATTGGTTGGTTTGATAAAAGAAATGCAAAAATTGCTCGTATGCATGAATTTGGTAGTAGCAAATTACCTTCAAGATCACACTTATATGCTGTTGCTAATGAAATGGGATTTAAGAATTATATAGATACAAACTATGTAAGAAAT
Source organism: Borrelia coriaceae (assembly GCF_023035295.1). Lineage (NCBI taxonomy): Bacteria > Pseudomonadati > Spirochaetota > Spirochaetia > Spirochaetales > Borreliaceae > Borrelia > Borrelia coriaceae. The sequence goes on along the minus strand of NZ_CP075081.1, from coordinate 34,605 downwards.
TGCTTCATGGAACATCCTAAAAAAGGTATGCAAGCCATAGCAAAGGCTTTTATTACTTATTACACTAATTATGTTGTATCAAATAAAGTAAAACCTCAAATACAAGCTAAAACCATTGCATATAAGAAAAGAAAAGGGTCATCTTACCCAAGATCAACATTAATTGATACTGCAAATATGCTTAATTCTATTAGTTATAGGATAAACCAATGATACTCAATATTAAGGCTATACATACTTGTTTACTAGATTATCTAAAAAGTTTTAAAGAAGTCATTAAGAAATTAGGAATAAGCTTAGACATAATTCATACATATAATCATCCATACATCTCTAAACACACTACCAAGTCTGAAAATATATGTGCAGTTAAATTTGAAAATATAGACAACTTATTAATACCAAATTCAAGATGCGGTGAATTTTACTCTAATGTAAATGAATTTAGTTTGCATTTTCAAATATTTATTTTAAGTCAAGTTATAGATTCTAAAGATAGGGATTCATATTACACCATGCTTCAAATCTATAGTTTGTTAACTGATTTTATTCATGAAAATACTTGTAAGTTAACACTAGAACAAGAAGATGATGATAAATACTCAATTAGGGTTAACTTATATATCTATCCTACAACAAATATGCAAAACAATGGACTTATTAAAATTGATTCCAATTATAGCAATGCTGCTTATTGTTGTAGTCAAAACTTTAAAGCTAATGCACAGATTATAGAAAAGTTAAAGGAGAACAAAAATGCCACAAGACACCATTAATGTCAATTTAACTCGTCAAGCCTTAGATATAAAACATGTAAATTATTACAATCCATTGTTAGTATATAAATGTTCAAAGATTAAAGCAGAAGAAAAAGGTTCACAACTTAAAGTTAAGATACTAAATTTGAATATAAATAATTTTGAAAAGCAAATTAATGCACTTGAAAAAGACGGTAAAAATGGTGATGAAGACTTTGACAAAGAAAAGGAATATCTAAATAAAGCAATAGAAGCATTCTTCTCTTCAAGGGATCAAGGATTAAAATCAGTTAAACTCCTCATATATAAAGAGGGTACAGAATCAAAGGAAATTAAAAACCAACTTAAAAAACATAGATATACTTTTGTTGTTCTTATAAATACTTATAAAGATACTAATGGTGATGATGGCCTTGCTATTTATGAAAAAGACTATACAAATTTTAAAGATGATAAGCACTTTTTTGTATTTGCAACTAAAGACTCTGAAATAAACAAATTATTTAACTCTAATACTAATTCCAAAGAAAAAATTATTGTTATTCATTCCAAAAAAGAAGAACAGTTACATTTAAGATTTATATCTAAATACTTACATGAAGCTAATATGTTTCATGCTGTAAATCCTTATGGACTTAATTTTAATGGTGTAGATCCTATTACTGATGATAATGAGATTAGTAAACTTAGAAAAGCTAACATTAACTTTTACTCATTGCTTAATGAAACGGGACTTGATGGGGTTAAAGCTTTTAAAGAAGGTGTAACTCTTCAAGGAACTGCAATTGATGAATTATTTACTTATCACTATATCAAATATGAGCTCACATCTGAACTTATTAGAGTATGGAATGTTAATAATAGACAAAACAGTAAATTATCAGCTTTACAATTATCGGGTGAAAAAGACAATGCTTACAGTGCTGCTATTGAATGCATGCTTAAAGGTTTCATTGATAAACATATAATTGTCTCTTATTCTAACCTTAAAATTGAAATATCACCAATACCTCAATTAAAGCTTTGCTTATCAATAGAGATTACTTATAACTACTCCATGAATTCTGTTGTTTTAAACATTACGGCTGAAGATATACAAAGTTATATAAATAGCCTAGAGGGGGTTTAGAAATGTCACAATATTATGATTTATCAAATATAGTTTTTTTCATTGGTGGGGTTGAAATTCAAGGTGGGAAATTAGAACTCACAAGTGAACCTACAACAAGAGCAGTAGCTAGTAGTGAAGACAGAGGTTTTCCTGTAATTAGCTTTAGAGACCCTAGAACAATTGTTTTTATATTCAACATAGAAGTTACAATTGGATCTTATGAGTACAAACTGCTAACAAAGCTTGCAAAAGACCAATTTTATGATATTAGTAAAAGTAAAAATGCAAAGATGTTATCTTTAGCATTCAATGATTTACAAGACATCAAAATCATATCTCAATATGCATTCTTTTCAGAAGAACCATCTAGAAATTACTCAGCTGAAGCTGAAAAAGTTACTTTTGAAATAAGAGCAGTTAACTGTACAGTTGATGCTCCCAACAATAATTAAGGAGGCTTTATGATTACAAGATATAAAATGAATATATTAACCAAGGATCAAACTCACACATTTGAAGTAAAAGTGCTGCCGGTTTACAAGTGGGATTCTATATTAGGATTTTCACAAAATTATGGTCTTGAAAAACTTAATGAACTTGAATACCTAAAAGCAATAACAGATCTTATGATTAAACCTAACTTTTTAGATGAGTTTTACTTCATTTTAAATGAAAATAGAAAATACATTGCTTACTACAAAGATTATCTTACTGCAATACTTTACTCAATTCAGTTTGATACATTCAAATTAGATCCCGATTTTAAAAAACCATCATTTGTTTACTTAAGTCATTATCTAAATAATGCTGATGGGTTTGTACAATTTGATTACATTGATGATAGTTGGAATTATGAACAGATAATACAGAATATCAAAAATATCAAAATATAAGGATGTTTAAAACTTATGAAAAGCAATAGTAATGAATATATGAAACTATTCAATGAAACTAAGCATTCATATTTTAATCTACTTGAAAAGATAAAAAAGAACAAATATTTTTTTCCAATTATCATGGGTATTTGTAGTGTCAATGAAGTAAAAAAATTAAATTATAAAGATTTAATGGAAGTTAATAAAATATCTGAACTTAAACTTGAAAAACAAATATTTGAAATGTTTCTTAGTAAAGGTATATTATGAATGATACAAACTTCACAATTAAATTTAAGGGTGTACTTGATCATGCAATAACTCGTAAGGCCTTAGAACAAGACATAGCTAAACTTGAAAAGTTAATTAAACCCAAAAGAACATCCCTTGGAAGTACAAAAGACATATTAAAACATAACTTATCTCAAAAGAAAACTGAACTATCCAAACAAACAAAATATGAACGCTTAAGAGAAAATGTAGAAAAATTTAGACTTAAAGAAACTAAAAAACTTGTTAAGCTAGGATACAAATTTGAAGATGCTAGGAAAAAAGCATTCAAGCGTTCACTCATGTCTGATAAAGATATGAGACAATTGGAATATGAAGAAATGAAAAGTGGAAAGCATAAAGACGCAGCGCTTCGTAAAGCTATGAAAAAACGTATGAGTGCTGGTGGTGGGCCGGGTGTTGGTGGCATTGCGCTTGGAACTGCCCTTGGAGCTGCAGTGGGTGGTGCTGCTGCAATGGTCGCTCAAGGCGCATTTGATTTCGCCCTTGGAGCGTTAGAAAAAAAAGCAAAAGTAAGTAAGTTAGGAGCAGTTACTTCAAGACTATTTACAAAAGGTGAAAAAAGCTTAATTGATCAAAATCTCAAAGACCTCTCAGGATTTGAAGGTGATTTAGAAAGAGAAGAATTCTTAAATGCAGCTGGGGTTCTTAGAAAAGAATTACAATTCTTAGGTCAGAATACTCAACAGAATCTTCAAAGTGCAGTAATGTTTGCTGCTAGGCTTAAATCTACTGGGGTTGTTGAGGATAGTAGTTCTGCTGTTACAGCAGTAGTTGAATTCCTACAAGGAAAAAGCGGGCCTCTTTATGATATTATGAGCTCATTTAAAGAATTTACTAATAAATATAATGAACAATCCAAAATGGAATATAACACACTAGCAACAAGTCAAGCTCTTGAGTATAGAGTGGATCAACTAAAAGAAGTAATTAAGGATTGGAATTTACTAGGGATTCCTAACTACACAAGTACAACGGAAAAGACTAAATCCAGCATAAAAAAGACGCAGGAAAAAGTTTCAGAACTTACTTCGAAGGCTTTACAACCATTACTTGATGCTGTACTTAAGATAGTAGAATGGGCTGAAGGTTTTTCATTTAAAACTCATATTTCAGATCCTTTAATCGAATCACTAAAAAGTTTTTTCGGTAATATAAACGAATGGCTAAAAAAGATGACAATGAAAATGCTTAAATTAGTATTACCTAGTTGGGTTTACAAATCATTTTTTGGAAGCGATGATGAAACAGATCATAGCCATTCACCACTCTCAAGTACTGATACTGAAACAAAATTAGAAACAGACGCAAGTATAAAAACACCAGGATAGAAGTATGATATCACAATTTACAACAGATTTTATTCATCAATATAAAGACGCATCACCAGTAAAGGCAACACTAGATTTCTTAAATCTCACGCCATCTCAAGTGACAAGTATTCTTAAAGAAACATTTAATGAGTTTTCTAGTGTGTTTATGGCATATAATTTCTTAATTCTATGTCCAAGAATGGACTTTAAGGGACTTGGATACGTACCACAAGGTTTTTTTATTTTACCTAAAACTGAACTGATAAGTTCAAGCTATAGTACAACATGCTCTAAAAGGCCCGTAATTGACTACTACACACGCAAAGCAGGATATGTAAGCTACAATCCAATTTTCACTGGTGAAATTATCACATTAAATAATGGAATACTAACCAGTGCATATAAAGAAATGCTTGAATGGTCAGTTAATAACGCATCGGGCAGGTCAATTTTTCCACATACTAGTAATTTATCAAAACAACAACTTATTAATAGAGTTGAAGCAAGTGTACCATTTACTCTGTACAGCCCATCTTTAGGATTTAGAGGCGTAGTTGCCATTACATCTCTTACACTTAGAGACACAGTATACCTTGATGAGGTTGAAATTAGTCTTACATTAGAAGTTCTTAAAACATTTCAAGTATATAAGGGATGATATTATGGAATCTAGACTTATCAAATATGATTTTAAAATTGAATTCTTTAGTTCAAATAAAGCTCAGCCTAATGATCCTACAAATAAGCCTAATAAACCTACAGTTCAGCCTAATAAACATAAAGCCCAGCCTAATGATCCTACAAATCCAAATGAAAATGAAAATGCTAAATCAGAAGAAAAACCCAAAATTGTAATTTTAACTGAAGATGGAATATATATCGACATATCAATATCTGATACTTATTCAAGTAATAACTATGTATGTGGAAAAAAAGGCAAACTAACTATTTGGAACTTAAACATAGATTTTACTGAAAATGTAAATGAAGGAGATATTGTAAGAATATCTTATAAAAAGTTTTGGGATTCTAAAGATTATGATTTTATCATGGCAGGCTATCTTGGTGTTCCAATGAGCACTGATTACACCAGTGGTGATTTTAGTGTTGATCTTGAAATTCATTTAGCAACAAAGAGTAACTATTTCAATCGTAAGCTTGAAATAAATCAGTTTCAAGGAATGACTGTAGAAAATGCAATTAAGAAAGCTTTTCCTAATAGAAATATCATCAATATGAGTTATAAGGATAGAAATCAAATTCTAACTGAAAGTTTTAATGCAAACACCCCTCTTGAGTTTATTGAAAAAATAACTAAAAAGTATGTACAAAGTGTTAGAACAGATATTGGAATTAAAGGGCATGAACAACTTATTAAAGAAGCAGCTTTGGGAATCAGTCATGTTGAATGCAATTACATTTTTACTAATGCTACACCTCAAGAACAAGCTACACAGTACTTATCACTTGAAGATTTTGGACTTGAATTCATCCCACAACAAGAAATTACTATTGGAAGTACTAGGAATATAAGACTTATATATTGGAATGCAAAGATTATGTACACACATAAACTTCAAGTTGGGAATAAAGTTAAATTTATTGATGGACTTGGCAAAGAAATCAAGACAAGTATCCTACAGACTAATGCTACGTTAAGCAATAATGGTAAGTGTTCACTTTTTCTTAAGCTTTATGATGATTCTAATTATTTAAATATTAAAGGAGAAGCTAAATAAATGCATATTAATTATGAATTATACAGAATGAATAGCCAAATGAAAGGATCAGCATTAACACAAGAAGAGATAAAACTATGGACTTATAAAAATATATTCATATCTAAAATAGGAATTATCAAATCATTTAACATCTCTACTCAAGACGGTATTGTTTTATTAACTGGATATGATGACTTAGAGATTAAGACACGTAATATATCCAATATGCATTTTAATCTTAAAGAAGATGACAAAGTTATACTTCTTCAAAGTAGTATTAACCTTTTTGATGAAAATGATGACAATTACTTTGATAAAAACTACTTCTACATTCTAAGACCAGTTGATATGCAAAATGCTGCCATTAAGGTTAATGACTTTGAAATTGACATACAAAACCCCATTGATATTAAAGCTAACAATACAAGTTTAAGAGAAGTATTAGAAGAAATTGTTTCGTGTCTATACAATTTAAGAGTCACTGGGCAGGCTACAGTAGAACCTAGTTTTTATACTAATATCCCAAATATTACAACTAAAATAAACATGTTATTAAAATAAAGTTTTTGCTAAAAAAGGAATATACTTCATAGATTGAGGGTTAAAGATTGGATATACAGATCGATAATCAATTTAATTTACTTTTCAAAAATGATCTAGTGTTAACTAATGGGATAAATGAACAAAAACAACGTTTATTCCTTTTTCTAAAGACACCAAAAGGTAGTCTTCAATATGCCCCAAGTTGGGGATTTGATTATGTATTCTTCACAAAGTTTGCAAAGACAAGTTCTCTATTACAAATTGAAACTTACTTCTCAAGTATCATACAAGAACTTAAAATTGATGTTATCAAAATCAAAACAATTATCTTAAAAAACGCAATGAACATTACATTTTATTTTCCAAATGACACTTTGGATATGGAGATTGCAATATGAGCATATTATTTGATTCTGATTATGGTTTTTCAAAACAAGAAATACAACAAATAATTGATATGAAGCGTGAATACTTAAGAGATACATATGGAATTGTAATTAATGATGACCCATCTTCTATTTACAACATTATTGCAATATCCCTTTCTTTAAAAGAATATGAGTTAATGAATTAAGTTAACAAACTATTCAATTTGCTAAAGCCAGACCCCCCTTATTGGAATGATATACAAAAACACATAAGTATTAAAAGTACTACTTATGAGGCTGTAAAGAGTGCATTACTTAAGATTAATGGGATTTATAATGTAAATATTACAAGTGAAGCTGGTAAAGCTAATATTTACGTGATATTAGATGATTCACTTACAAATTCAAGGAAAAATCAAATCACAGACTCTAATCTTAAAGCTCAAATTTGGGAAGCACTTTATTTTACATGTCCCGTTGGTACTGTCTTTCAAGGCAATATTCTCATAGATGGAATGAATGAAAATAATCAAAAAATTGATTACAAAATATCAATTGGTAAACGCAAATATGCTTATCTTAAGAGTAAATATAAAGTAAGGCTTGAAAATCACATTTATCTAAACATTGATTCTAGAATTAGGGAAATTTATACTCGAATTAAAAATAATAATTATGGAGATATGGGTATTAGCTTTGAATATCAAGATTTTTTTGCTCCCGTTAATGAAATTAAGGGTATGCACTGTATTGATGTTTCTATTGCAATAAAAAACAATTTGAATACAAAAATTAATGAGATTAGTAAAAGCCATTTTAAAACAAATAAGGATATACAAATTAAACCAAATGAAATCCTTGATTTAGATTTCACTGCTGATAGGCTCTTAATTGATATTACTTCATAAAAAAAGGAAATTATATGATCAAAACACCGTCATTTCTTAAAGATAGTCAAGTTGAAAAAATAATAGATACTGAAATTGCATTTATAAACCAAGTCATTACAGAAGTTAAAGACCTTATTGCTAATTTTGAAGATATTAATGCTAGCCAATATCTAAATTCAAGATTTATAGCATTTTGGTTATGTGATATATTACAAATCATTTATTCAAGAAGCCAATCACTTGAAATGCTTGCCAATAATATTGACAGTGTAATCTTTGCTCTTCGTCATATTGGAACTCATGAGTCATTTATAAGGCTATTTAAGGCATTTCTTAATGTTGATGTTGAACCTACTACTACAGCACCCGGTGTTATTAATATCAAACTTAAAAATCACATTAAAACTAATTTCATTGTATTAATTGTAGGTAGTACTAAAAAGGGGGATATCCACATAAAAGAATTATTTTCAGAACTAAAAAGAATGGACAGATTGTAAGAAAATATTGGACTATAAGATTGCTTCCTAAAGGTTATGAGAATTCAATTTACGCATTCATTAAAAAGCTTATTCCAATTGGAAGGGTATTAAGGATACAAAACCATAAAAATCAATATATAAAGCAATTTAAAACATAACAAAAAGGAGATTTTATGCCAAATCAAGAACAACAAGATGTTATACAGTATGATGATGCTATTGAAATCAAAGACCTTAATAGAGTAAGCAAATTTGAACTTACTGACCTTTTAGTATTAGATGATGGATTTTCAGCTTGTAATGCTATTACTATAAAAAATTTTCTTACAAATTTTAATAAAGAAACCTTTGAAAAAACAGGACTTGATTATTTTAAAACAATCATTAAAAATACTATTGCTAAAGAACTATTAGAAGATCAATCATTTATAGACCAAGTTTATCAAAAAGTTACGAATAAATTGAAATAAAATGAATCGGGTGTTATGGATACTATCAAATCACAAGCTAAAGATGCTTTTACAGATAGTTTATCTCAAGAATCATCTTTAACTGATGATCATTCATTCATAACTCTCTATGGCTATTCATCCTTTAAAAAAATAAAAGTACAAAAACACCTTACTGGCCTTAGCAGTAGCTTTAATATAAATAGTACTACTACAATCAAACCACCTAGTTATAGTAGTGGTGATGGATATTATAGAAACACTGTATCCATGTCTAGTCTAAAATACGGTCGTTACATTTTTGATTTTGAGGATTCAGATAAAAGAAATCAACATGCTGAGATTATTATAGAAGCAGATAGTTCTGATGATGATAAACCCATATATTTAATTGTCAAGGTTGAAGCAATATCTAGTTCACATCGAGAAGCGAATAAAATAGTAAGCATTAAATATAGATATTCTTCTTCTTCTCAAAAAAGAGGTTTATTTAGGCTTTCAAGTGTAAACGGGGGTGTGGGTTTTCATGGGAACATCTTAGAAGGTTGGTACATGCAAAAGAACGTCAGTGGTACCCCTTTGCTTGTTAAATTGTAATTTACAATTTTTTGATTTTTTAACTTTTGTTTTTGCTATATTGATGTATAGTTGTAGCTTACCAATTTTAAATATTAAATGAGAGGTGATAACTTGAATGAAGTCAATAACAATTTATTAGACTTTTTACTTCAGCTGATAAGTGTCAATGAAGTGAAATTAATTATTATTGGTATTTTTATCTTAGGTATTGGTTTAATCTTCAAACCAACAATTAAAGATATGCTAAATATCATAGCAAATAAGATAAAAACAAATGATAAAGACAAAAATGATAAGGAGAACAAATGAAATTAAGCACTGCTAAAACTAGTGTTGAGATTTTAAATAAATTTACAGATATGATTAAAAGCAATAATCAAAACAAGAATACTGTCACATACATTAATATTTTTACTAAAGTAGTCAATTACTTTTACAGTCTATATGAGGCCAGTATATATCAAATGGAACAAAAGGAAGCTATAAAACTACTATCTGAAATTGAAGAAATACTAAGAATCAATATTGAAATAATAGAGACTACTGATGATTCTAAAGAGATTTCAAAATACATATCTCAACTTAGATCTAAACGCAACAAAATAATGAGTACTTACATCAAAATGTTAAAGGAGGCTTAATATGAAAAAACTTATAAATCTAACTTTTTTAACACTGATATTATCATGTACAACAATAGCATCACTAACAGAAGAACCAACACCACCTAAAGGACAAACTCTTACAGAGTTAAATGCATATGAAGCTAAATTATCTGATTATGTTATGTATTTACAAGTATTTTTAACTAGAACAAAGAAAAAGGTTAATGACCCAAATTATCCCAAGTTTACTTATTTTGATGCTTCCACACTTAAATCAGACCACACAACTGATGATTTAATGTTTAATATAAACTTGTTTCAAAAATACATTCAAGTCACTAAACCTATTGTACAAATAGTGTACAACAAGTATTCGAAATTAAAAAACTAAATAAGTATAATAAGATAAGCCTTGAAGGCTTATCTTTATAATAAATAGAGGTTAAAATTACACACCCTATTTACATAGGTAACTAAAATTCTCATCACTAGCTATAGATCCAAAAAGCCTTAATGGACTTTGACCATATTTAGGTTCTCTACACACTAGAAATTTAGAAAACCCTTCTACAACTCCTGGATCAGACTCTGTTTTTTTTAAATAACAATTTAATAATCGTGTCCAGTACCCTACTGTTTTAAGCTCTGGTTTGTTTTCAAAATAATTAAGTATATTAGAATCATCTTCTTCTTGTAATTGATGTAAAAACTTATCTATCATTTCTAGACTATCAAAAGGAGTATTATCTAATTGTGAATGCATTCTCTTAGATGCTTGAAGTAAATTCCTATAATAAGCATATTTAATAGGTACACATTTAGGAAGCTTATTACCTTCCCTAACAGACTGAGTCTTTGCTACTCTCTTAGCAGTTGGTCTTTTAGCACTGGTTCCTTTAAAACTAGCATTATTATTTCCTTTAAAACCTTCTACAGAACCCCCACCCACACCATTAAGCTGGCCTTCATTACCATCACCTTGAAGACTTTCTAAAGAACATGCATCAGTATCAACTTCACTTTCAATTAAAAGATAAGACACAAGTGCATACCTTTTAAAATATGTTATATATGAACCTACAAGTTGTAGAAGTGTATTCTGATTCTTTACTCCAGTTGAGGTTAATTCCTCTGTATATATTGGTGTATCAAATGACTGGCTATACCCACTGCTAGGACTATAAAATGTTGTTGTAATAACATTAATCAAATGTCCATCAAAACTTTTTAAAGTTGGACATTGTGTAAAATCAATATCTAAATTATTGTCTCTTATAACATGCTTAATTTCTCTTATGATTTCATTAAAATTCTGATATCTATACCCATTAAGATTCTTACCTACACCACTTAAACTCATTTGTAGACTGTGTAATGACTTTAGAAAGTCTATCTTTGCTTGATTTTCATTTGTTACTATATTTTGACTGCTTGTTACTGTATCTTTAACCTCTTCTCTTTTTAAGTTTTTATTTGCTTTACCCATTTTGTTTTTCATAATTTCAGCTCCTCTAATATTACTAATAAATATATATCAAAAATTGTTTTTGTCAATTATTTAAATGGTTTTTTGTTAAATTTATGGGTAAACATTTAGAGCTTAACTAAGCATTCTTGAATAAAATACCTAGTTAAGCTCTAAAAGTACACCTATAGCGAACATTAAAGGTAGCCTATTGAGAAACAACAAATGCTACGATAATAATCAAAATACAACAATTTTCAAATAAAATCAATCATCTTTAATTTTGCTAATAATTAAATTATTACTTATTCAAAATCATTTCAATGAGTTAAACTGATCTACAAGTATATCAAGCCAATCTTTTCTATTTTGAAAAATTTCATCTAAAATGAAACTCGTAAGTCTTGCATTTTTCTTATAAAAATCATAACTATCTTTCTTTTTAAGTTGAAATCTTAATGGTTTTATTGGATTTATTTTAGATCTTCTTATCGTTTTTGAACTTTTATTTCTTAAGAGCATCACAGTATTTTTAAACCCATGCTTTAATAAATAATCTTCTTCAACTACACCATCTTCTATAGCAGCTGCTACTCTTAAATAATCATAAACTTGTGTTTTAGCTAATTTATAATCTTTTATAAAGGCATCAAAGGTTTTATAGCCATCAATCTTATAATACTCATTATCTCTAATTTCCTTTAATATTTTCATAGTCTGTACTCTATTGTAGACTTCATTGCTAAAGCTAGTCTTTAACTGTTCTTTTAATAAACCATAACGATTCATTGAGTCGTCATTTTGTTGTTCAATTGATAGATCAGTATTAGTTATAACTGGATCATTTGTTGTAATATCCTTCATCAAAAACCTCCACTTGTTTCCCATAATTAACCTAATTATTTCTATATGTAATTCCAAATTACAAAGCTATCCCGCTTCTGCGAACCAGCTTTTATTTATAATATAAACTTACTAAAATTTTTATATATTCTTGTACTTAAATCTTAATTTTTTGATATTTTTCCTTACATTACACCACCTTTAATTGATTAAGTAGCAATTACTTTGCATTCTTTTTTATCCATTTAGTTATATGCCCTCCATTAGGTAATTTTTTTCCATAAAACTCATATACTTGGGTTTCTAACTCTGAAATCCTTTGAATTAACGAAGTGTAATATTTTTTATGAGATTTTTCTTTTCTAAGTAAGTAAGAAATTCCTACAAGATAACAAAATACACTCCCCTTCTTAAACCTAAACTCTATATAACAAACTCTTGAATATGTAGATGCTTTCATGACGCCATTTTCTTCATATCTCCTAACCAGATTCTTTATAGGCTTTATACGACCGTAATGAATGCCAAAAAATTCATCATCCTCTCTTAAATCAAACAAGTTAAAAGCCTTAATTTTTTCTTGATTAAGAATTTTCCTAAATACAATAAGGAACTTATGTTTATATTTTTTGTTTATTCCAAATGCATACAAATTTAGCATAATTTTTGTATGATATAATGTTCTATTGTTTTTCTTTTCTATTTTAACAAAAATAGATTTTTTTATTTTTTCTTCAACCTCTAATTTTTTACCTTTAAGCCTTTCTAATATATTGTCCATTATTAATCCCTAACTAGTTATTTTTTTAAAGTCCACCTTTTCTAAATAATCTTGATCACCCTCTATTATGTTCATTAGATCGTAATAATAATAGTTATTAAATACCTTACCATAATGTAGTTCATTCTGTTTATTTAAATAATCTTTTAATATTGGGATTAACACTTCATTGCTTGCTTTATGCCTTAATTGATCAAGTAGTATGCTAAATATGTTATTCCTAATATCCTTTTTGTTTTCATCAGTACTTTCTTTAATGCGTTCAACTGACTTTTTAAGATTTTTTATTATCTTATCTAAATCGTTGTATTTGCTATTTTGTATGATAAAGTGTGGTTTGTGTTGATATTTATCATATATCACGTTTATTTTTTTTGTTAATTCTTCTTCACAGTAACCTTCAGTTATTAGTTGATTCTTTGTATGTTTCAATATTGCTTTTAAATGTTTTTGTTTTGTTTTAATTCTGTTTTTAGCCTTTCGTTTAGATTCATTTTCATATTTCTTTGTTGCTTTGAATATCTCAATTGCAGCTTTTTTATTGAGATTTAAATTTAAGACAGAAGAAAGTACATGAGGTTTGATTTTGCTTTTTTTTGCGTATTTCTTTATTTGCAGTCTTTCTATGTATTTTGTCTTGTTCTTATCTTCTTTTTTATTATAAGTATTATAAATACACTCCCCTCTTTCTACATTCCTATTTTTAGTACATTTGTTTTGAAAGTATGTATTAGTACGGTTTTTGTGCCTTATTTCTTTTTTATCTCTAAAGTGTTTATTGATTATGCGGTAACATTCTTTTTTAGAGTATCTGAGTTCATAGTGAACCTCAGTACCCATGTTAATACCTAAATGTCTGTAGTAGTTATTAGTTACTTTAAATACTTTTTCAAGTTTATAAAGATAATTTTGTAATGTTTTAAGTTTAATTTCTTTGTATCCATTTTTCTTCATGTTCTTATTGAAATAATAAAGTATGTCACTTTGAGTATATCTCTTAAGATTAAGATTTATGTAATTGATTGTGGATATTAAAACGATTAATTTGTGTTGATGTTTATTTTTACATTTTGTTGATTCCAATTTAAACTCCTTTAATGTATTACTGTTACTTATAGTAATGCAATACTCAATAAAAGTAAACTACTTTGATAAAAAATTTTTGTAAAAAATAAATATATCAAAACTTTTGACAAAAACAATTTTTGATATATATTTATTAGTAACATTAGAGGAGCTGAAATTATGAAACGTAAAATATTAAAAAATGAAATAACAAAAAATGGAGATGGGGTTAAAGTGAAACATCTTAGTTTATCTAATCAAAGTAATCAAAATAAAATAAACAAAATAGGTCGTAAATTACCAAAAATTTCTAAGAATGAATATTTTAAGTTTAATAGTGAAGTTGATTTTAGTATTCAAAGACAATCTTTAAGACGTATAGGTGCTAGTGAAGTTGGAAGCATGTTTATTGGTACTGATCATGTGTCAAGACTTGCTATTGAAAGGATTTTAAAATCTTTAGATAGGGAAATCCCATTTAAAGATAATTTAAGCATGCGAAAGGGTAAGGTATTAGAAAATTTAGCATTTGATGAATTTATACGTATATATTCTGATAACATATAGGTTTTATACAAAAACAAATATGCTAATGGGATAGATAAGTATAATTACTTCAAAAAGTATGGTAAGGAAGACAATTTAATAGGTTCTACAATTGATGGTTGGTTTATAAATAAAGAAGGTGAATCAGAATTACTTGAGATTAAATGCAGTGATTCTATTGATTTGAAAAGTGCTGTTATTGAATATAATAAAACTGGTAATTTCCTAGAAAATAAATATTTCTTTAAATATTATGTTCAAGTTCAAATGCAGCTTGCATGTACTGGGTTAAGCAAGGGTAATTTGTTCTTCATCATAGGTAATGATGCTATTAACTGTGTAATAGATAGAAATGATGCTTTTATTAGTAAGGTAATGTTTGGTATTGAAAAACTTGAAGTGGAAGTTAATCGTATTGCTAGATATTTAAAACAAAATTGTGATGTCAAAAATATTAATTTAGACGCATTAATTACTCTTATAGATAATTTCTTTAAGTCTAGTTGCTTATATAATGAATTATCTAAATCAAATTACAAGATTGATTTTTTAGATTTTGTAAAGTCTGTTGATTTGGATACTAATTCTTATGAAAATCAACGTTTAAAGGGATGCTTATTAGAGATTAGTGATTTACAATGTAAAATTGACAAAGTAGAGAATGATACTAAAAAAAAACATAAGTTAGAGTTAGATAAGATAACAAAGCCTATTAAAGATAAGCTTAAATTATGTATAAACTCAGTTTTAGGAGAATTCTCTTTACTTGAACATATACATTATTATCTTGAAGGCAATCTATTCTCTATAGATACAACTAAGAGAGCTATTAAGGATAGATTTAAGTCTTTAGGTGGTGATATTAACTTCAATTTTGATAGTTTAGATTTAGATAATGATTGGTCTACATCTAGTATAAGTGCTGTTTAGGAGAGGAAACACATGGGCTTGATGATAGTATTATCCTTATTTATATCTTATAAATTTATAAAGTTCTTGTGTGGGCTTTGCAAAAGGATTATAGAAAGAGTTGTTTATAATCTATGTTCAAGACAAGAATTTTTAGCAGACCTAAAACGATTCGAACGTGACTTAATACGCATGGAAATGCTAAGTAGATTAAATGATAAGGAAAATTCTAATGTTTGATATTAATTGTTTAAGTATGTCGGGTCGTTTAACTAGGGACTGTGAATTTGCTTATTTTGGTAATAAAATTCCTGCTTTAAAGTTTACTTTAGCTAATAATAGGGGATTTAAGAAAGATGATAAATTTACTAACCATTCTCACTTTTTTGATTGTGTTTTATTTGGTAAGAGGTCTGAGAGTTTAATTCAGCTTCTTACTAAGGGAACACAAGTTGTAATTACTGGATCATTGCGTCATGAGAGTTGGTCTTGTAAGCGTACTGGTGAGAATAAAAGTAAGTACAGTATTTTAGTTGATGAGATTCAAGTTTTAACCTCACATAATAATGTTGAAAAAACTAGTTATATTAACTCTAAAGAAGAGTTTTATGAAGATATTCCATTTTAATGATTAGAAGCCAAGGAGTTTAATTTGGGTAAGGTTATCTTTAAACGTGAGATTTTAAAAGAAATGATTAGGAATAGTAATGATTTTGAAGATGTTTTATTTAATAGGAAAGATGATGATGGAGACATTATGTTTGAAAATCTTAATAAGCAAGGGTTTACTGTAAGCAATGCTAAGTGGTGTCTCGATTTATTTTTGGGATTTTGCAAAGAAGATTATGAAGAAGCTTTTGAATGTGGAATCACCAAGATTAATAAGAAGAGTCTTTTTGTAAATAAGTCATTTAAATTATCTATGTTTTTAGATCGGATGTTGTATTTTTTTAATGAGGTTTTAAGTTTAGGGTTTTCTATAGAGATAGCTTAAGTTTTTAATAAGGAGGTTAAAGGTTAAAGATGTGTGTAAAACAAGATGATCCTAAGCTAGTTCTTCAGATACAGCGCTGGGGATGTTACTTTTTATCTCTTCATTATTACATAGCAAGCTTTAAGAAATTACAGTTTAGTATCAATGATATTAATACTAATTATCACAAGTTTGTTGATTTAGGATATATGAAATGTAATTGTTTTATTTTAAATCCATGCAAAATACTTAAACACTATGGTATTAATAGTGATGTAAGATGGGAACACCATTCTTATAAATGTAAATTGAATGAATTTGAAATAAGTGAAGTTAAAATCAAAGGTATTGAGGGTTACCATTTTATGGCAACTAATAATTCCTTAGTGTGTTATGATTCATTGTGTCTTGATGGAAAAGGTAAGGAATACCAAATTACATCAAAAAGGGTATTTAATAAAATTTGAAATTATTAAATAGAGAAGGAAGTAAGTATAGATACTAATACTTTTGGTCATACTAAATACGAGATATAGCAATTTCATACAAAACTAGTAAATCAAAAAAACACTAGGTATATTCAAAAAGAAATGTTTAGTATATAAGGGTTAATTTATATTTGTAAGTTCTATATAAAAAAAATAGAGACTTAAAGCCTCTTAGTTTTTATATGAAGTAAAATTTTGCTTGTTTAGTTTTTCATTTGTTAATATTATACAATATTTTAACAAAAACTAATAGTTATTTTAAGCTATTTTTGATATCTTTGTAAGCTTGTATCTTACTAGCACTGGATAGGCCATAGACATTATCAATTTCAGAAGTGGATGAGTATTTCATGAGTTCTTTGATTTCAAATGAATTGTATCCTTTAGCTTTAAGTGATGCTATAAATATATTACGGCATATATGTAATGACTTGCGATATTTAAATCCTGCTTTAACTAGTAATGCTTTAAACCTAATTGCAATTTCATTTATATTAATCTTATTGTCTCTAAATTTAATTTTACTCTTTTGAAAGAGATATGTACGTCTTGTGTCTTTGCCTTTAGCTAAAAAGTAGTTTTGATGCGCTTGCATTATAGAGTTGAATTCAGATTTGCTAATTACTACTTCTCTTATACAGATACTACTTTTCTTTTTAGCTACATTTACACGAATAGAGTAAAACACTTCACCATCATTACTCCTCTCTTTAGAGATATCAGTAAGTTTTACATTTTGAATCTCAACACCTCTACAACCAGTAATTGAGAGTAAGTGTACAAACCATCCTGAGATTGGATCTTTTTCTTTAAGTTTTTCTATACATCTCTTTACTAGTCTTATTATCTTATCATTAAGATAAAATCTTATAGGAATACTTCTTGTTTGCTTAGACTTTTTATCATTAGGATTGGTTATTGTATCTTTATTTAATTGTATATTTTCATTCATTAACTTATTAATTAAATGTTCTCTTTCCATATACTTTAAAAGTTAACTAAACACATTAAAAATATATAAATTTAACTATAACAATAGTAGCAAATACTTTTTCTTAAAGTCAAATTTAGAGACTTATCATTGCATATAAAATTCTTGTTGTAGGATATGTATTTCAAGATTTTAAATTGTTTTTAGAGATAAGAACAATATATCTCTTACGTACTTCTTGTTCTTATTTACAAATACTAAACTATTTACTCTATATCTATTCTATTATCTCTTTTAATAACTTCGCATTTTACGGTGATGCATTTATGTATAACAAATTTTAACTTCTTACTATCAGTTAACCTCAAGTTAACTTTTTTGTTCCACTTGCCATTTTTGTAATCACTTTAACTTATTTTATTCACTTACTTTGTTTGTATGATTAAACATTTGTTTTATCTTTGAAATTGTCTTTTTGCATTACACAAAAAAATGTGTAATGCAAAAATTTATTTTAATTGCTCATAATACGTAGTTACTTTATTTGCTACATTGTAGATCGTCTGTATCTTCACCCCATGCTCGGAGTATGGGTATGTGGTTGGGATTTATTCTAGCCCAACCACATGACGTAAGCTCCCATACGATTTTATCAATTAAACTTTCATTCAATTTCTCTTCTGTCATCTCATTTGCGTCATAAAATGAGAAAGAACGATTCATAATAGATTTAAAGAATTTATATATGCAGTTTTCTGAATTTTTACCATACATACCATTTCTGCTAACATCGAAAATGTCACTTTCTTTTTTCCAATGAGATTTTCCATACCATGTAATAGCACTGCTTATATATTGATTAATATTTTCAGAAGGTGAATTTTCTTGTCTTTTAGTTTCTAAAAAATCATAAGCAGGGGCAAAAGCTTGTACTAACTTTTGTTTCTGTTGAGGTTTGTCTTTAATCCATTTCATCAGGTTAGTGTATTCATTTATTATCCTTTTATAATCTTGACCGTATTGAGAGTAGAGAACTCTTGCTTTTGCTAGATGTTCTTTTGCAAGTTTGTAGCCTTTTTCAGTATATTCATTTGGGGCGGCATCTGGTTGACTATATAATTGTGCGTACCTAACCTCTTGTTTTGGATAGTCTAATATATTCTTATAGATTGTCTTAATTTCATTCAAAGCAAGTTCAAAAGTATTAAATTTGGTTTCTTCGTCAGCAGTTAAACTAAAAATTGTAGATAAATCAGATTCAAGTGCAGTATCTGATTCATCTACATTTCTATTCTCTTGAACTTCGGTTGTTGGTTTTTTTGGTATTTGGGCATTATGTGTAGATGTATCAGGTTCAAGTGTAGTATCTGATTCATCTACATTTCTATTCTCTTGAACTTCGGTTGTTGGTTTTTTTGGTATTTGGGCATTGTATAAATTACCGGGTTTAGAGCCTG
Organism: Borrelia coriaceae; assembly: GCF_023035295.1. Taxonomy (NCBI): domain Bacteria; kingdom Pseudomonadati; phylum Spirochaetota; class Spirochaetia; order Spirochaetales; family Borreliaceae; genus Borrelia; species Borrelia coriaceae. The sequence goes on along the minus strand of NZ_CP075081.1, from coordinate 15,162 downwards.
TATTCAATTTATATTCACTGCAACAGTATAAAAGCAATGTGTGATAAAGTATTATTGATTTTATATATTTATTCATATAATATTCTCCTTTTTTAATCTTTATATATAATCTAAGTTATTATAGATTATTCCTTTGTAACCAGTCTATATAATTGATGATTACTCATTGTTTTTGTAAAGTATGTTATTTTGTTATAAAGTTTATGTTAATTAATTATATTTTTGTTAACTTGTGTTAAAGAGTATGGGAAGGCTAAAGAAATCATTTGATGATTATATTGTGTATTTTAAAGAAGGAAAGCTTAGTGACAGTAATATTGCAAAGGAAATGGGTGTTTCTAAAGCAAATGTAAGTAAAATGAGACACAAATGGGAATCGGTTAAAGACAATTCTGAATATGTTAGGGACAATAAACTTACTATTCATGAAGCTACTCTAACTAATATCTTACTTCATGCGACAAGTAGTAATGCGCAGGCACGTGATCTAAAGAGTCAGTTTAGTATGGCTCGTAGCCTTCTAGGAATAGAATTTGTAAATTCATTTAGTAGATATGTAGAGTTAGAACTTAAAACTCATGATGATCAAATAGATAAAATAGAGTCTAAAATTATAAGTCTTTCTAAAGAGTGTGAACATTCACAAGAAGAAAATAGTAATGAAGACTTAACACTTCAACTGTCACAACTTAAAAAAGAAAGGGAAGTTAAGAAAATGCAGTTGTATTATGAGATGCTGCAAAAGCTAAAAGCAACAGATGTAGAGTCACGTTTTAAATTTCAAGTTTAAAGGTTAAGAAATGGATATATATAAATTACCAATGTTTAAAGAAATGCAAAGGGATTATAAACGTGAATTTGGGATTGATATATTAAAGTATATTAAGTTTAAAGAAGTAGAAGTTGATTTTAAAGGGTTTGAGAGTAAATATTTAACTAAAAAACAGCTTGAAGTAATACGCAGTATAGAAAGAAATAATCAAAGTAAAATTATCTTAAGTGGTGGCATTGCAAGTGGAAAAACCTTTTTAGCATGTTATTTGTTCTTAAAAGTTTTACTTAGGAATAGAAATTTATATAAACAAGATACCAATAATTTTATATTGGGTAATTCACAAAAATCATTAGAGATTAATGTTTTAGGCCAATTTGAAAAGCTTGCTAATATGCTAAATATCCCATTTTTACCTAAGTTTTCTAATACATCATATTTTGAACTTGATTCATTAAGGGTTAACCTTTATGGTGGAGATAAGTCCAGTGATTTTGAAAGATTTAGAGGAAGCAACTCAGCTCTTATATATGTAAATGAAGCAACAACTCTACATAAAGAAACATTAATAGAATGTTTAAAAAGACTTAGAGTGGGTATGCAAACAATTATCTTTGATACTAATCCCGACAGTCCTGACCACTTTTTTAAAACTGATTATATTGATAATACTAATACTTATTCTACATATAACTTTACAACTTATGATAATAATCTAATTTCAAAAGAATTTATTAAAACACAAGAAGAAATTTATAAGAACAAGCCCACATATAAAGCCAAAGTCCTTTTAGGAGAATGGGTTGCGCCTTGTGATGCTATATTTACCAATATTAATGTTACAAGTGAGCATGAATTTGTAAATCCAATAGCATATCTAGACCCCGCATACAGTATTGGTGGTGATAATACTGCACTTTGTGTATTAGAAAGAGTAGATAATAAGTATTATGCATTTCTATTTCAAGAAAAATTACCATTTGGTGATCCTAAGGTGTTAAACACAATCAAAACTATATTAGGAAATCTAAATGTGCATACCCTTTATGTTGAAGATAGAGATAATATTTCAGGCCATGGTAATGTAACACAAACCTTTGTAAAACTTAGATCAAGTATGAATCATAAGTTTAGGATTGCACCGATAAAACCTATAAGTAATAAATTTACAAGAATTGCTACACTAATAGAACCTTTAGCAAGCTCAAAGCTTAGTATTTTGGATTATTCAAGTAAATCAAGTATATCAGATATGTATAAATATAAAGGGGATGGTAAGAGTGATGATGATTCATTAGATAGTCTTTCAGCATCATATATGTTACTAAATTTAAATATGCGCTCTCTTAAAGCCCATTTTAGTAAAATAAGGTTCCTATAATGCATAAAATATTATATAATAATTAAATAAGGAGAGTTTATGCAAGAATCATCATTACAGTCTGTTGGAAGCGTACAAGTTTTTAGTGGTCATGTAACCGAAGATATAATATACCAAGAATTTGTGAAGATGGGTATGCAAGATTTTGTAGCAAATGATCTTTCTAAAAGGTATTACCGTAATGAACTTACTTACAAAGATATTGAGTATTTAGAAAATAATTTTAATTTTAGATTTGAAAAACTAGAAGAGAAAATAAGCGGAGTAGAAAAAAGATTAGAGGACAGAATTAATAGTGTTGAGAGTAATTTGAATTTAAAAATAGAGATGACAGAACGTAGCTTAAGATCTGAAATCACATCAGTCAAAACTGAATTAAAATCAGATATCAAAGATTTAGATAATAAGATAGATAAGATAGTGACTGAGTTTAAAGGAAGGTTTAATCTACATAATTGGATGTTTGGAACAATTATTACTCTTAATGTAGGAATTTTATTAACATTAATATCAATAGTCTATTCATTGTTAAATAAGTAAATGTAAATTAAGTATCCCCTTCTTAAAGTCATATTTAAACAACAAATTTTTTTTCCTAACCATTATTTTTTTGTTAAAAATAATTAGCAAAAACTAAGTATTGAGTTATATTTTTTATGGTTAAAGGTTAGAAGAATAAATGAGATTAGATTTCAAAGTTCATGCTAAAGATCTATACAAGTATTCAATATTCTTTAGAAACTACATCTCAAATGTAGCAGAGGACGTTCTTAAGAATGGGATCACTTTAAATAGTGTAATTCCAACTTCTTTGTCTATTGAAGATGCTTTAGATGCATTAAAAATAGAATTAAAAGCAACATTATTGCAGTGCATAATCAGTTATCGTTTCAATGGTGTTGGGTATATTTTAGTTAAAACAGAAGACCAACTACAAGATTTACACTTAGAAGTAAATAAAGAATTCCCTACTGGATTTATGTATCTTGATTATAACAGTGTTCGTGATGAGGGGCCTGATGCTACTTATATAACATACAATTTGAAAGTAAATGAAAATGATAATATATCTTATAAGGAAATAAAGATTCATAAGAGTAGAGTGATAATACACTCTAATTATGACTATATACTTAAAGCATACAGTCCATGTTATACACAAAGCTTTTTGCTTAATATATATCTTTTTGAACAAATATATAAAGAAATAGAAAAGAGAATAGAGAGTCATAATTTTTTATTTTATAAAGATGAGTCATTAGTAGAATTACAAGATGCTTTAGTTAATGCTAAAACGTCTCTAGATCTTTTAACTAAGGGTGTTGATAAGGGAAGTTTATTTACTAATATCTTCAGAAGGAATGATGATGATGAGCATATAAGAAAGTTTAAAGGTGTAAATAATGAACTTGAAAGAGAACTATATAGACTTAGAAATAATTTAAATAATGACGGCATATTTTATAGTGGTACATCAGATGCTTCACTTGAAGTTATTAAGTATGACATAACCTATTTAAAAGAGGCTTTAGCATTAGTAAAAGCAAAGATAGGAGCTGATACTAAGGAGCCTTTAACTAGAAGCTTTAATGAACAAGTTAAGGGGCTTGGTAGTGATGGTAAAGGGGACAGATCTAACTATTACGACTTTTTAAAAGGTGTTCAAGAAGAGTTAGAAATTAATTGCAATAGTAAACTTAATAAATATTATTATTTAGACATTAGATTTAACTCATTGCATATTCTCACTGAAGAAGAAAAGTATGAAAGAGATTCCAAACTTATAGAATTAACCCTTAAATACAAGGAATTAGAAGCAAGTAATACATTAAGTAAAAGTGAACTTGAGTCTTTAAGATCAAAATTATTTTTTTATGAAAGCTAGAAGGAGAGTTTATGAACCAAGAAATACAAGAAAACGTAGCCAGTACACAAGAAGATACTTTAATTCAAAATACAGAGGGTAGTAAAGAGAATACAGACAGTATTACTTTAAGTTTAAAAGAATATGAAGAGTATAAAGCATATAAAGCATCAAAAGAATCTGAAGGTAAGAATTTAACTATTAATGAGAGGATATCAAAAGAACTTTCAGAGTCACAAGCGCGTTTAGAAGAAGAAAATAAATTATTAAGTGAAGCTTCTCGTACTATTAATGGAATTGCCTTATCAAGTGCATTTAAAATCAATGATAACCTTTACATAGCACTTGTAAGTATATTTGGGAACAGAGGCCTTAATTCATAGTGAGTAACAAGGGTAATCACAATCCAAGCTTAGTACCTAATTTGGGACATGGAACACTTGAACCCGATATGTATGCTGGCATGGATGATAATGAACTGATTGAGACTTTAAAACAACAGTTACAACAAGAACAAATAAAAGAAGATGATGAAGACAATGATGATGCACAAAAAGACGAAGAACAAGGAGAAGAATTACAACAACCTTCTAGAACAAGAGGACGAAGTAGAAGAAAAAGGCAAGCAGCAGTACTTGAAACTACTGAGGGTAAGTCATTGAAGGACGCTATATTAAAGTTAAAAAAATACTCTAAAAGTTTTAATTATGATGAAAGGTCAGTATTTAAAGCTAAAACTGATTTTAGAGATAAAAACTTAACATTTGATGCTATATCTCAATCTATATCAAGTAGTACAGATAAGTTAGAAGAATATCCTGCTATAGGATTCCCATACAAGCGTGCGGTTAAATTAAAAATTGAAACTTCAAAATCTGATGAAGTTCAAGTTGAAGTATCTGATGGTAAAAATATGTATGGAATATGCATAGACATTTATGAGCATACTAATGTAGCAACAGTAATACCTATAACAAATAATTTTGAAGGTTATGTAATTGCTAAAAGCTCTTCTAGTATTCAGATTGGTGATAAATTAGATTTTGATTCAGATGGAGAAGTTATTAAATCAACTGGTGATTCACAATCATCAATTAAAGCAATTGCATTATCAAGTATACATACTTTGTACCTTACTGATGACACATCTAAAAAAAATAGTGATGAATATAAACTGTATTTAATAAAGATAGCCATTTATGGTAATAAGGTCGTTTCTTAAATAAAGCAAAAGGTTAGGAGGTTAAAGTGTCAACAACAAATGTAACTGAACTAGTAAAGCAATATGAAGAAAAAGCTAAAGCTCTTAAAAAACAAATGAAGAACCCTACTAGTGATGCTAGTACTTTTAGTAATAAAGTTGATTTTAAGGATAAAAATAGACATTTACAAAATCAAGGCGGTACTGTAACTAGCCGTCATGACAAATTAGAGAATTACTTCTTTAAAGGATATCCATATAAAAGAGGAGTAAAGCTAGTTGTAAACACAACATCAGATAATAATCCACATTATGAACCTCATGTTGAAGTTAGTGGTGAGGATGACCTTTACGGCATATGTACAGATATAGATGAATTTACACAAACTGCGACAGTAATTCCTATTACAAATAACTTCCAAGAATATTTAGTAGCAAAAGATGCCAATATAAAAAGAAAAGATAAAGTTAAATTTAATTCAGATGGTGAGCTTGAAAAGGTTAACTCAAGTGATGGCAAAATTAATGCCATGGCATTATCAGATGCTATTGAGCTTGATGATACTGAAAAAAAGCTTTGCATAGTACATGTAGCTATTTATGGTAATAAAGGTAAACCAAGTTAATAAGTAAGTTAAAGGGGGTTAAAGATGTCAGAATTATATGATCAAAATTATTATGCTAAAGAGATAGCAAATATATTTAATGAAGTAAAGTTACCGGTATTTTATAATTGGTTTTCTAGTGAACAAATTGAAGATGTAGATTTAAAGACAGGGTACTTAAAAACAATAAAATGGGATGCATTTCTTAATGCCAATCCAACAACATTAGTAAATGAAGTTAATACTATTGCTACTATTGGTTTTCGTTCAGAAGCAGTTAGACTTAATTATCTTAAATTACAATATAAGTTTAGACATTTAAAGCAAACTTCTGAAGGATTTTATAAAAATAATGATTATGCAGGTGATGTAAATAATAATTTACTTCCATTTAGGGAAGCATATAAACTTGCAAGTAATGAGATTATTAAACTTATAAATCACTTTATATTAACCGGTACTGTCTCAATTCAAAAAGATGGTAAGAATCAAAAACGTATGCTTCCTAATATGTATGGTCTACTTAATATGCCTGATCAAGTAAAAGAAGATGTTGAGTCATCTAATAAAGATAAAATGGATAAGATATTTGAAAAAATTGAAGCAGGGCTTGCAAAATTAGAACTTGGTGATGAGTTTTCTACTCCATTTATGGTACTAGTTGATCCCGTAACAAGTTTAAAACTAGTTAAACCATATGCAATACCAAGTGATTCATCAACATCATCTAACTCTCATATTTATTCTTCAACTGATTCATGGGAAGATTTCCTTATCAAGACTATTAAAGCTGTTAATAATAGACAAGAAGTATATATTCAAACATCTAATTTACTCTCAAATCAGATATTAATTTATCCATTAAATTCAGAATTAATTAAATTCAAACCAAGTAAGTATATGTTACCAATGCCAAATGAACAAGTTGATAAAGATTCAACTGATATTGCACATTCATACATTGATTTTGTTTTAGGTGGCCTCATAGCAACACAGAATACTATTTTACACGTTAATATTAAGCAAAGTTAATTATTAATAGAAGAGGGGTTAGATATGTCATCAGAATTGCAAACACTTCATAGTAAGATATTAAGTTTACTTAATTTAAGTGAAGAAGTATTGTCATTTACTCAGTTTGAAACTTATACAGAATTACTTGAGATGATAATAACTACCAAAGGAATTAATGCTGACATGCTTACCCACTCACATCTGATATTACTACTTTATTACTATATAGGTTGTAAACTAAATCAGACTGGTCTGATACGTGAATTTGATTTTAACCGTATCAAAAATGAGAAGATTAATGATCTTGAAATTTCATACCATCCTATTGGTAATGAAGCTAATGCAAACACAAGCTTTTGTAATCAGTTTGAATCTTTACTTAGTAGTCTTAAAAGCCAAACAACTAATCCACCTTGTTGTATAGGAATCCTCAAATGATGACACATAATAATAGTATTAGAACTAGACTAGCAAGCTTAGCATCAAGAGTAATCTCTTACTTTAAGAATGAAGAGACACTTAAGCTATATAAAGTCACTTCATAAACTTTATACTACATCCAATTTAGAGTTTGAACTTAAAGATAGAATATCAGATTCTAATATGTTTTATGAAATAGTCAGTATTGACTCTAGTATTGGCTATCTTACTATCATTTTGAAGGTAATAGAATGGAAATAGAGATTGAGATTGGTTGGTTTGATAAAAGAAATGCAAAAATTGCTCGTATGCATGAATTTGGTAATAGCAAATTACCTTCAAGATCACACTTATATGCTGTTGCTAATGAAATGGGATTTAAGAATTATATAGACACAATTTATATAAGAAATTGCTTCATGGAAAATCCTAAAAAAGGTATGCAAGCCATAGCAAAGGCTTTTATTACTTATTACACTAATTATGTTGTATCAAATAAAGTAAAACCTCAAATACAAGCTAAAACCATTGCATATAAAAAAAGAAAAGGATCATCTTATTCAACATCAACATTAATTGATACTGCAAACATGCTTAATTCTATTAGTTATAGGATAAACCAATGATACTCAATATTAAGGCTATACATACTTGCCTACTAGATTATCTAAAAAGTTTTAAAGAAGTCATTAAGAAATTAGGAATAAGCTTAGACATAATTCATACATATAATCATCCATACATCTCTAAACACACTACCAAGTCTGAAAATATATGTGCAGTTAAATTTGAAAATATAGATAACTTATTAATACCAAATTCAAGATGCGGTGAATTTTACTCTAATGTAAATGAGTTTAGTTTGCATTTTCAAATATTTATTTTAAGTCAAGTTATAGATTCTAAAGATAGGGATTCATATTACACCATGCTTCAAATCTATAGTTTGTTAACTGATTTTATTTATGCCTTAAAACACATTGGTACTGACGCATCTTTTACTAAGTTATTTAAAACTTTTCTTAATGTTGATATTGAAATTACAATACCGAGTGATGGTGTTATTAATATAAAATTACTAGGTGCTGTTAAAACAAACTTTACTGCTAAAATCTCACCTAGTTCTACTAATAATAGAAATAGAAAAATCAAATTATGCTATAAAAATAAAAATGAAAATATCCAATGTAAAATCTTAATTTTTCACTTCCTTCCTAAAGGATATGCTGAGTCTATTTACACATTCCTAAAAAACTTAATACCAATTGGAAGGGCCTTAAAATTATATGACATGGAAAATAAGGAAATTGCTAAATTTAATATTTAAAAGGAGTTTATATAAATGAGTAGTGACCAAGACGATTGTATTCAAATTAAAGATTTAAATAGACTTGAATCAGTTAAAAATACTGATCTATTACTACTCGATGATGGTATTTCAAGTTGTAATGCTATTACTTTTGAAAATTTTCTTAAAACTGCTAAAGAAAAAACTTTTAAAGGTGAAGGACTGACTTATTTTAAAGAAATTATTAAAAGCACTATTGCTACAGAATTACAACAATATGATGATTTCATAAATCAAGTTTACAGTAAAATACTTAACAAATTTTTAAATGATGAATCTAGTAGTATCTCAAATACATATAGTAAAGTTAAAGATAAACTTGGAAGTGGACTATCAACATATAGCTTAAGCAAAGATGATTACTTTGTTACTTCAAATTACAGTTCACTACAAAAAGCAAAAATACCCGAATACTTAACATGAATCCCTTCAGGGTTCAATTCAACAAGAGAAGGAACCACAAGTTCATCCATTTATGAATCTTCACTTAGAAGGCAAGCTTACAGATTAGACATGACATCACAGTATTCAAATCAAGATGTAACTCTTGTTTTCTACAGCTCTGATGATGACAAGCCTATTTACTTAGATATATATGTTGATGTTTCAATTTATGCTGGAAGTAGCAGTGTCAAAAAATATGTGTATCTTAAATATTCTAGTGAATCACAAAAGTCAATTATCTATGAACGTGGGGGTAGCAATATGACTTTAAATGATTATTCTCCTCTCTTTAGAGGTTGGTATATTCAAAAACGTTTATATAAAAGTGGTAGCTATGTACCTGCTTTAGTAAAGTTATAAATTAAATAGCAAAAACTATTTTTTGATATATAGTTGTAGCTACATAATTTTTAAAGCGAGGTTAAAGCATAAATGAATGATACAAATATAAATAATTTAACACAGCTTTTACTTGGTATTGATGGCAATAAGTTACTTGTTATCTCAGGTTTAATCTTAGGACTTGCATTTTTATTAAAACCAGTACTTAAAGATATTTTAAATATCTTATTAGATAAATTTAAAACACAATGCAAACAAAAAGACAAAGATGAGAAGGAGGGGTTATGATACTTGAAAAGCAACATCTAGATACTGCTTTAGAGTCAATATCCAATTTAATTGATACACTTTCAAACTTCAAAGACGGCAGTTTCAATGAGAATGCTCATAAAGCATTTTCACTATTGTGTGAATTTTATTTAGAATACGAACAAATCTACACTAAAAATATGGAAATACTAGATAATGCATTAACTCCACAAATAAAGTTAGATCTTGAACCTATCCAAACCAAAATAAAAGCATTTATAGACAAAGTCAATAGCAACCCAAATAATATGAAATTGCCTTCACAAATTACATATCATGAAAAGGAGACAAAATGAAATTAAGTACTGCTAAAACAAGTGTTGAGATTCTAAACAAATTTACAGATATCATCAAAAACAATAACCAAAATAAAAACACTGCTACATACATTAATATTTTTACTAAAGTAGTCAATTATTTTTACTGTCTATATGAAACTAGTGTATATCAAATGGAACAAAAGGAAGCTATCAAACTATTATCTGAAATTGAAGAAATACTAAGAATTAATATTGAAAGAATAGAAACTACTGATGAGTATGATGAGCTTTCAAAATACATATCTCAACTCAGAGCTAAACGCAACAAAATAATGAGTACTTACATCAAAATGTTAAAGGAGGCCTAATTTGAAAAAGCTTATAAATTTAACTTTTTTAACACTGATATTATCATGTACAACGATAGCATCACTAACAGAAGAACCAACGCCACCTAAGGAACAAACTCTTACAGAGTTAAATATATATGAAGCAAAGTTATCTGATTATGTTATGTATTTACAAGTATTTTTAACTAGAACAAAGAAAAAGGTTAATGACCCAAAGTATCCTAAGTTTACCTACTTTGATGCTTCTACACTTAAATCAAATCATACCGTTGATGATTTAATGTTTAATATAAATTTGTTTAAAAAGTACATTCAAGTCACTAAACCTATTGTACAAATAGTGTACAATAAGTATTCGAAATTAAAAAATTAAATAAAGATAAGCCCTCAAGGCTTATCTTTTAACAGAATAGGGGTATATCTTTATTCACAAAGATACCTAAAATTCTCATCACTTGCTATATATCCAAAAAGTTTTAATGGACTTTGACCATATTTAGGTTCTCTATACACTAAAAATTTAGAAAACCCTTCTACAACTTCTGGATCAGACTGGGTCCTTGTTAAATAGTTATTAAGTAAACTTGTCCAATATTCTACTGTTTTAAGCTCCGGTTTAGTCTCAAAATAATTAAGTATATTAGAATCATCATCCTCTTGTAATTGATATAAAAATTTATCTATCATTTCTAGACTATCAAAAGGAGTATCTTCTAATTGTGAATGCATCTTCTTAGATGCTTGAAGTAAGTTCTTGTAATAATAATACTTAGAAGGTACACGCTTAGGAAGCTCATCACCCTCTCTAACGGATTTACAACCAATAGATTGTGTTTTCACTGATCCTTTAATAGGAGTTTTTTTAGCATTAGTACTTTTAACATTAACAGTTCTACTTCCTTTGACAACTTTTATAGATGTGTTATTTGCAATGCTAACTTGTTCTTTATTATCTTCTTGTCTATGTTCTAAAGAACATGCATCAGTATCAACTTCACTTTCAATTGAAAGATACGCTACAAGTGCATACCTCTTAAAATATGTTATACATGAACCTACAAGTTGTGGAAGTGTATTCTGATTCTTTACTCCTGCTGAGGTTAATTCTTCTGTATATATTGGTGTATCAAATGACTGGCTATATCCACTACTAGGACTATAAAATGTTGTTGTAATAACATTAATCAAACGCCCATCAAAACTTTTTAAAGTTGGGCATTGTACAAAACCAATATCTAAATTATTAGTTTTTATAACATTCTTAATTTCCCTTACTATCTCATTAAAATCTTGATATTTATATCCATATCCGTTAAGGTTCTTAGCAACACCACTTAAACCCATTTGTAGACTGTGTAATGATTTTAGAAAGTCTATCTTTGATTGATTTTCATTTACTACTGAACTTTGATCATTTATTATTATATCTGTTACTTTTCTTTTTGCTTGTTTACTTAGTTTCTTAACCGTTTTACGCATTTTAGTTTTTGCATTTATAGTATTTTTTATCATATTAAACTCCTGTTTCTATGTTATAAATATATATAATATTATCAAAAACTAAATTTGTCAATTTTTATTGCAGCATTTTCAGTAATTTTTGTATGAAAAGTATTAAAAAAATCCTTAGAACCTAATTAAGAATTCTTAAATAGAATGCTTAATCACGCTCTAAGGCTTATCCTAAACGAACATAAAACAGGTAGTTCTAAATGATAGTACTACTGATGGCAATTAGTATATAATAAAGTTAGGATAAAATCAACTATTATTTCAAATATAAAAAACTTAACATACACGTAATTTTTACACTTTAACTGTACATGATTTAAAAAACTTGTTTACAAGAATAAAAGTAATAATCTATACTATTATCAACCTTTTAAACTTTTAAATTCTTTCATAAATTCTTCAATCAAATCTCTTTTATTTGAAAAAAGCTTATCCATTAAAAAGCTTGTAAACTTGGCATTTCGCTTATAAAAATCGTAACTGTCCTGACTTTTAAGTTGAAATCTTAATGGTTTTATTGGATTTTCTTTTGACTTTTGAGATATCTTAATCTTCTTGAGAACACCTTTTATGCCCTCTTTCTTAAGCTCTTCTAAATCTAAAGTTCCTTTTAATATTTCCTTATATATCTTTAAATATTTAAAAGCCTGGGTCCTTGCTATGACAAAGTCTTCTAAAAAACTATTAAAATTAATATACCCATCAATTTTATACAATTTATTTTCTTTAATTTCATATAAAATTTTCATTATCTTAATTCTATCTTCTATCTCATTTAACAGAATAGCTCTTAATTGATTTTTATAAGCTTCATATTTTATCTTATTGTCCTTAGTACTTAAATTTTGCTCTCTATCATTTAAAATGATATTTTTCTTTTGCATAAAACCTCCTTACATACTATTTATATAAATCAGTACACCGGGTGTACTGATTTATATAAATAGTATGTTACTTAAAGCTTCTTTTATTTCTTTATAATAATTCTCACTTTCATTTGGAACAAGCAATTCATTAATAAAAACTCTTATTCCATTCGAAAAATGGATTTTACCCTTAATAAGCTTTTCATAATGCTCATTTAAAAGATTTTCTATATCTTTTAAGGTATTTCTATTTTTAATAAATTTATTTTTTATTATTGATACTTCTATTTTTTTATTCTTAATAATTTCTGTTTTTTTTACTGATTTTAAAATCTGTGGAAATGTTTCAACTGACCACCTTTCAACTTCAATAGGAACGACAAGATTATCTGTGATATTTAAAGCGTTATACAATAAAGTCTTTGAATTTGGAGCTGTATCAATAATTACATAATCAAAATTATAATTTGATAAATTTTCATTTAAACAAAATTCTAACAATAATTCTTTATATTCAATTAACTCTTGTTCGAAATTTCTTAGTATAGGATGAGATGCGATAATACACATATTGTTATTTATCTTATTCAAATATTTATCAAAATTAGTATTAAACTCTTCTTTTAATAAAGCATAAATATTAAACTCTTCTATATTTTTTATATATTCAATGAAATAACTAGTTATACTATTTTGTGGATCTAAATCTATTAAAAGTACTTTCTTATCCATTTTTTTTAAAATATAACTGAAAATAATAGTTAAAACACTTTTCCCAACCCCTCCTTTAATAGAAGCGATCGTAATTACTTTAGGTTTTTTTCTATCCATTTGCTTATAATGCCTCCTTCTGGCAGTTTTTTATTGTAAAACTCATATACTTCTCTCTCTAAAGTTAAAAGTGTTGTCATTAAAGAACTGTAATATTTTGTGTCAATTTTATCTTTTTTAAGTAAACGAGATATCCCTTTGATGTAACAGCGAACACTACCTTTCTTAAATTTAAACTCTATATAATAAACTTTTGAAAATGTATGTTTTTTGACAATTCCATTGTCTTCATATCTTCTAACCACATTCTGTATCGGTTTCCTATAACCATAATAAATGCCTAAAAATTTATCATCATCTCCTACCAAAAATAAATTAAATGATTTTATTCTTTCTTGATTTAATAATTCTCTCAATGTAACAAAAAATCTGTTCTTTTTTTTCTTGTCTACCCCAAATGCGTAGAAATCCATTACAATTTTTGTATGATATATTTTTCTATTGTTGGCTTCTTCTATTTTAATAAAAATAGATTTATTTTTATTATCTTTAATCTCTAATTCCTTTTTTTTAAGGCGTTCTAGTACATGCTTCATAATTAATCCTTAACTTGTAACTTTTTTAGATTCTCTTAATTGTAAATAGTTTTTATTATCTTCCATTAACTCTAAAAGTTCGTAATAGTAATGGTTACTAAATACCTTGCTATATTCTAATTTGTTCTGTTTGCTTAAATAGTTTTTTAATATTGGTACCAAAACAGACATGTCTGTTTTATGTTTTAATTGTTCAAGAAGTATGCTAAATATATTATTCCTAATGTCTATCTCATTTTCTTGTGTTCTTCTATTAGTATATTCAACTGTTTTTTTAAGTTTTCCTATTATTTTTTCCAGATCACTGTATTTATCTTTTTCTATGATAAAGTGGGGTTTGTTTTTATATTGTTCATACACATTTTGTATTTTGATCTCTAACTGTTTACTACTATATCCCTCATTTTTTAAATTAGCTTTTATCTCATTTAACATTCTGATTAATTCTTTTTGTTTATTTTCAAGTTTGCTATTATTTGGTTTTATGTCGTTTATCCTTTTGTATTTATTGTTTTCAGCTTTCTTAATAGCTTTCAATGCTTCAATTTTAAAATCTTTTTCTGCCTCTAAATTTAAAATCGAAAGGAAAGCATTTGATTTAAAATTACATTTCTTAGCGTACTTTTTTACTTGTGATTTTTCTATAGATTTTTTGTCATTTTCTTTTTCTTCTTTTTTATTATAAGAATTATTAGAACACTCCCATTTTTCTACACTCCTATTTTTAATGCAAGTCTTTTCAATATATGCATTAGCTCGTTTTTTGTACCTTTCCTCTTTTTTTTCTCTAAAGTGTTTATTGATTATGCGGTAACATTCTTTTTTGTTGTATTTAAGTTTGTAATGGACCTCAGTTCCCATGTTAACGCCCAAATGTTTGTAATAGTTAATTGTAACACCTAATACTTTTTCTAATTTATAGAGATAACTTTGTAGAGTTTTAAGTTTAACAGGTTTTTGGCCATTTTTTTTCATATTGTTATTAAAGTAATAAAGTATGTTGCTTTGGGTATACTGCTTAAGATTTAAGTTCATGTAATTTAGTGTAGATATTAAAACGATTAATTTGTGTTGGTGTTTGTTTGTAGATTTTTTTATGCTCCTCAT
>NZ_CP075080.1 GCF_023035295.1 Borrelia coriaceae | reverse complement strand
TATTAAACTCCTTTATATTGTTTATCATTACTAATGATAAACCAATGTTTGGCTATAAGTAAATCAATAATTAGTAAAAATAAAAATTATTTTTAGTTTAGCAAAATTAATAATGTTTATAACATTTTTTGTAAATTTTTTGTCAAAAAATAATTTTTGCTATATAGTTATTTGTATAAAAAACAATATAAAGGAGTATTCATGAATACGAATATATCAAAAATAAATAATCAAAGATTAGAGGTTAAGGTGAATCATCTTGGTTTATACACTCAAAAAATGCTTGAAGGTTTTGAAGCATTTACGTATCAAAGTCAAGAGCAGGTTAAAGGCAAACAAAATAACACTAGTAAAATAAACAAAATATGTCGCAAGCTATCAAGAATTGGTAAGAATGAATATTTTAAGTTTAATAGTACAGTTGATTTTAGTGTTCAAAGACAATCTTTAAGGCGTATGGGAGCAAGTGAAGTTGGAAACATGTTTATTGGTACTGCTCATTTGTCAAAACTTGTACTTGAAAGGATTTTAAAATCTATAGATAGGGAAATTCCATTTCAAGATAATTTAAGCATGCGAAAAGGCAAGGTATTAGAAAATTTAGCATTTGATGAATTTGTACGTATATATTCTGATAATATAGAGGTTTTATATAAAAACAAATATGCTAATGGGATAGATAAGTATAATTACTTCAAAAAGTATGGTAAGGAAGACAATTTAATAGGTTCTACAATTGATGGTTGGTTTATAAATAAAGAAGGTGAATCAGAATTACTTGAGATTAAATGCAGTGATTCCATTGATTTAAAAAGTGCTGTTATTGAATATAATAAAACCGGTAATTTTCTAGAAAATAAGTATTTCTTTAAATATTATGTTCAAGTTCAGGTTCAGCTTGCATGTACTGGTTTAAGTAAGGGTAATTTGTTCTTTATCATAGGTAATGACGCTATTAACTGTGTAATAGATAGAAATGATGCTTTTATTAGTAAGGTAATGTTTGGTATTGAAAAACTTGAGAGTGAAGTTAATCGTATTGCTAAATATTTAAAACAGAACTGTGATGTCAAAAATATTAATTTAGACGCATTAATTACTCTTATAGATAATTTCTTTAAGGCTAGTTGCTTATATAATGAATTATCTAAATCAAATTACAAGATTGATTTTTTAGATTTTGTAAAGTCTGTTGATTTAGATACTAATTCTTATGAGAATCAACGTTTAAAGGGATGCTTATTAGAGATTAATGATTTACAATGTAAAATTGACAAAGTAGAGAATGATACTAAAAAAACATAAGTTAGAGTTAGATAAGATAACAAAGCCTATTAAAGATAAGCTTAAATTATGTATAAATTCAGTTTTAGGAGAATTCTCTTTACTTGAACATATACATTATTATCTTGAAGGCAATCTATTCTCTATAGATACAACTAAGAGAGCTATTAAGGATAGATTTAAGTCTTTAGGTGGTGATATTAACTTCAATTTTGATAGTTTGGATTTAGATAATGATTGGTCTACATCTAGTATAAGTGCTGTTTAGGAGAGGAGGCACATGGGCTTGATGATAGTATTATCCTTATTTATATCTTATAAACTTATAAAGTTCTTGTGTGGGCTTTGCAAAAGGATTATAGAGAGAGTAGTTTATAATCTATATTCAAGACAAGAATTTTTAGCAGACCTAAAACGATTCGAACATGACTTAATACGCATGGAAATGCTAAGTAGATTAAGGGATAAGGAAAATTCTAGTGTTTGATATTAATTCTTTAAGTATGTCGGGTCGTTTAACTAGGGACTGTGAGTTTATTCACCTTGGTAACAAAATTCCTACTCTAAAGTTTACTTTAGCTAATAATAGGGGATTTAAGAAAGATGATAAATTCACTAATCATGCTCAATTTTTTGATTGTATTCTATTTGGTAATAGGGATGAGAGTTTAGTTTCACTCCTTATCAAAGGAGCACAAGTTGTAATTAATGGGTCATTGCGTCATGAGAGTTGGTCTTGTAAGCGTACTGGTGAGAATAAAAGTAAGTACAGTATTTTAGTTGATGAGATTCAAGTTTTAACCTCACATAATAATGTTGAAAAAACTAGTTATATTAACTCTAAAGAAGAGTTTTATGAAGATATTCCATTTTAATGATTAAAAGTCAAGGAGTTTAAATTTGGGTAAGCTTATCTCTAAGCGTGAGATTTTAAAAGAAATTATTAGGAATAGTGATGATTTTGAAGATATTTTCTTTAATAGGAAATATAAGTGTGGAGACACTATATTTGAAAAACTTAGTGATCAAAGGTTTTCTATCAAAAATGCTAAGTGGTGTCTAGATGTGTTTTTGGGATTTTGCAAAGAAGATTATGAAGAAGCTTTTGAATGTGGAATCACCAAGATTACTAAGAAGAGTATCTTTGTAAATAAATCATTTAAATTATCTATGTTTTTAGATCGGATGTTGTATTTGTTTGATGATGTGATGAGATTAGGGGTTTTGATGGATAGCTTAAATATTGGTTAAGGAGGTTAAAGGTTAAAGATGTGTGTAAAACAAGATGATTCCAAGCTAGTTCTTCAGATACAGCGCTGGGGATGTTACTTTTTATCTCTTCATTATTACATAGCAAACTTTAAGAAATTACAGTTTAGTATCAATGATATTAATGTTAATTATCACAAGTTTGTTGATTTAGGATATATGAAATGTAATTGTTTTATTTTAAATCCATGCAAAATACTTAAATACTATGGTATTAATAGTGATGTAAGATGGGAACACCATTCTTATAAATGTAAATTGAATGAATTTGAAATAAGTGAAGTTAAAATCAAAGGTATCCAAGGTTATCATTTTATGGCAACTAATAATTCCTTAGTGTGTTATGACTCATTATGTCTTGATGGAAAAGGTAAGGAATATCAAGTTACATCAAAAAGGGTATTTAATAAAATTTGAAATTATTAAATAGAGAAGGCAGTAAGTATAGGTACAAAGCCAACATTATAAGTCTTTTTCCTAAACATACTTTATATATCGAAGGATTTTTTGGTACTGGATCTATATTTTTTGCAAAACCATTAGCTTGTTATAACATACTCAATGATAATTCTAAGTTTATATACAAGCTTTTTTATTTTTTAAAACAAGATCCTGATTTGCTTTACAGACGTGTAAGAGAAGCAATTATTTATGACAGAGTTATAAATGAGAATCAAGATAAAATAGAATATGTCATATTAAGGACTCTGTATTCTATTTATGGTACATGTAGTACAACTATAAAATTTAATAAAAATAATTCTAAGAAACTATTTTTAGAGAAGTTAAATACTTATAAATCCAAAATCAAAGAAATGCTTAATTTTGCAGTATTGACTTCTCGTGACATATTTGACTTTTTAAATGCTGTAACTAAGAAAGATAAGATTCCTTCAACATTTGTATATCTTGATCCTCCATATTCAATATCACGAGGTCGTTTGCATGAGAATCGGGGTTGGAATTTAGACTGTTTAGAAAAGCTCATTATAGAAATGAAGAGATATAATTGGAAGTTTGCAATAAGTGAATTTGATGATAAGGAGGTATTAGAACTTTTTTTAAAATATAATCTTCATATTAATTATATAGCTTTATCAAGTGGTATAGCTAATACTTTTGGTCATACTAAATATGAGATACTAGCAACTTCATACAAAACTAGTAAATCAAGTATAACTTGTAAAAACACTAGGTATATCCAAAAGGAAATATTCAGTATATAGGTATTAATTTATGTGTAAAAAAATAGAGACCTAAAGCCTCTTAGTTTTTATATGAAGTAAAATTTTGCTTGTTTAGTTTTTCATTTGTTAATATTATACAATATTTTAGCAAAAACTAGTAGTTAATTTAAGCTATTTTTGATATCTTTGTAAGCTTGTATCTTACTAGCACTGGATAGGCCATAGACATTATCAATTTCAGAAGTGGATGAGTATTTCATAAGTTCTTTTATTTCAAATGAATTGTATCCTTTAGCTTTAAGTGATGCTATAAATATATTACGGCATATATGTAAGGACTTACGATATTTAAATCCAGATTTAACTAGTAATTCCTTAAACTGTTTTGAAATGTTAATTATATCAATTTTGTTGTCTTTAAATTTAACTTTACTTTTTTGAAAGAGATATGTACGCCTTGTGTCTTTTCCTTTAGATAGAAAGTAGTTTTGATGCGCTTGCATTATAGAGTTGAATTCAGATTTGCTAATGACTACTTCTCTTATGCATATACTATTTCTTTTTTTAGCTACATTTACACGAATAGAATAAAACATTTCACCATCACTACTTCTCTCTTTAGAGATATCAGTAAGTTTTACATTTTGAATCTCAACACCTCTACAACCAGTAATTGAGAGTAAATATACAAACCATCCTGAGATTGGGTCTTTTTCTTTAAGTTTTTCTATACACCTCTTTACTAATCTTATTATCTTATCATTAAGATAAAACCTTATAGGAATACTTCTTGTTTGCTTGGTTTTCTTATCTTTAAGATTAAGTTTTAGAAGATTTAGTTCTTCATTTAATTGTGTATTTTCCTTTATTAACTTATTAATTAAATGTTCTCTTTGCATGTACTTTACAAGTTAACTAAACACATTAAAAATATATAAATTTAACTATAAAAATCTTAGCAAATACTTACTCTTAAAGTCAAATTTAGATGCTTAGCATTGTATATAAAATATTGTCTTTAAGGTCATTTTTATAACTAGAATGTTTATTTTTTTGTATCTTAAACTATTATTCAATAGGTACTTTGTCTTATATTTTACAAATACTAAATTATTTACTCTATATCTACTCTATGGTCTTTTTTAATGACTTCTCATTTTACGTCGATGCATTTATGTATAATAAATTTTAACTTCTTATTATCAGTTAACCTCAAGTTAACTTTTTTGTTCAACTTACCATTTTTGTAATCACTTTAATTTATATTTCCTTATAAACTATTACTTTCTTTTAAATTTACCTCTCTTAAGTACTCTTTCTTTACTTGCAAGCCTTAATTATGAGAGGTGTATTTAATTCTTTTGTTTACTTTTGACAATCGCTTAATACTTCAGTTTTAAATTTATTAAATATGTCGTGGCCATTATAAAGTGTATTGTCTTGGTATGCTTTTAAGAAATAGTCTTTTATGCGACTTCCCAAAATTATTTTTACCAGTTTCATTTCCATTACACTTGTTAAGTTCTGTATGTATATGATCTAATATAGATTTTAGCTTTTCAAGATTTGTGGGATTTACTGTTCCATTACCTTTAAATTCAAAAAATGACAATGAGAAATCCGATCTAATATAAATATTCATGTCCTGTGTCAGATCCTGTGTCAAAGCATTCATTAAGAAATTAAAAACCTGTGTTCGGTTATTATCATTTTTTAGTTGCATTCTTATTTTTCTTTCGAACCTCTCTATTCCTAATAAAAAATTTACATGATTATTCCGTCTAAGTAATTCTGTCTTGAGATCTTGAAATCTTTCTTCATTGTTATTGCTTGCTTTAATTGTGCCGTATAGAATATTTCTAAAAAAAGTTTGTATACGTCTATCTGGAATTTTGTATATGTATCATTACATTGATTTGTATCGTTGCAAGTCAAAGCATTATTTATAAATTGAGTAATGGTCAAATTATTTGATTGTTAGGGATGTTTTGTCTTTTAAGAAATCATAGGCTAGAGTAAAAGCATTAGCTAATTCTTTTTGTTTTTGTACGTCTGTTGATCGTATCCAATTTAAAAAGTTTTGACTTTTTTGTAATTCATCATCTGGTAATAGCTTTAACTCTATCATTTTATTAAATGCATTTATAAGAACGTCAAATTTTTGCTTTTCATCATCAATTAAAGTAGCAACTCTTGTTTCGGGTGGTTTATTAGTGATAGTATTCTCAGCAGTTAAAGTATCAGTTCTTGTTTCGGGTGGTTTATTAGTGATAGTATTCTCAGCAGTTAAGGTATCAGTTTTTGTTTCGGGTGGTTTACGGGTTTTCGTCTGTAGATTACTTGGACCTTTATAGGTAATTATAGGTAATTTATGTGGTATTGGTATAGTCTTATCAGACATGTCATTAATTTTATCCGAATTGCAACAATACAAGAATAATGTACTACAAAGTACTAATAATTTGATAAATATTTGCATAATATTCTCCTTATCTATCTTATACATGATCTAAGTTATTATAGATTATTATTTTATAATCAGTCTATATTATTGATGCTTACGCATTGTTTTTGCAAAGTTTATTATTTTGTTATAGAGTTTATGTTAATTAATTATATTTTTGTTAACTTATTGGTTAACTTGTGTTAAAGATATGAGTAGGCTAAAGAAATCATTTGATGATTATATTGTGTATTTTAAGGAAGGAAAGCTTAATGACAGTAATATTGCAAAGGAAATGGGTGTCTCAAAAGCGAATGTAAGTAAGATGAGACACAAATGGGAAGCGGTTAAAGACAATTCTGAATATGTTAGAGACAATAAACTTACTATTCATGAAGATACTCTGACTAATATCTTACTTCATGCGACAAGTAGTAATGCGCAAGCCCGTGATCTAAAGAGTCAGTTTAGTATGGCTCGTAGCCTTCTAGGAATAGAATTTATAAATTCATTTAGTAGATATGTAGAGTTAGAACTTAAAACTCATGATGATCAAATAGATAAAATAGAGTCTAAGATTATAAGTCTTTCTAAAGAGTGTGAACATTCACAAGAAGAAAATAGTAATGAAGACTTAACACTTCAACTGTCACAACTTAAAAAAGAAAGGGAAGTTAAGAAAATGCAGTTGTATTATGAGATGCTGCAAAAGCTAAAAGCAACAGATGTAGAGTCACGTTTTAAATTTCAAGTTTAAAGGTTAAGAAATGGATATATATAAATTACCAATGTTTAAAGAAATGCAAAGGGATTATAAACGTGAATTTGGGATTGATATATTAAAGTATATTAAGTTTAAAGAAGTAGAAGTTGATTTTAAAGGGTTTGAGAGTAAATATTTAACTAAAAAACAGCTTGAAGTAATACGCATTATAGAAATAAATAATCAGAGTAAAATTATCTTAAGTGGTGGCATTGCAAGTGGAAAAACCTTTTTAGCATGTTATTTGTTCTTAAAAATCTTGATTAAGAATAGAAATTTATATAAACAAGATACCAATAATTTTATATTGGGTAATTCACAAAAATCATTAGAGATTAATGTTTTAGGTCAATTTGAAAAGCTTGCTAATATGCTAAATATCCCATTTTTACCTAAGTTTTCTAATACATCATATTTTGAACTTGATTCATTAAGGGTTAACCTTTATGGTGGTGATAAGGCCAGTGATTTTGAAAGATTTAGAGGAAGCAACTCAGCTCTTATATATGTAAATGAAGCAACAACTCTACATAAAGAAACATTAATAGAATGTTTAAAAAGACTTAGAGTGGGTATGCAAACAATTATTTTTGATACTAACCCCGACAGTCCTGACCACTTTTTTAAAACTGATTATATTGATAATACTAATACTTATTCTACATATAACTTTACAACTTATGATAATAATCTAATTTCAAAAGAATTTATTAAAACACAAGAAGAAATTTATAAAGACAAGCCAACATATAAAGCCAAAGTCCTTTTAGGCGAATGGGTTGCTCCGTGTGATGCTATATTTACCAATATTAATGTTACAAGTGAGCATGAATTTGTAAATCCAATAGCATATCTAGACCCCGCATACAGTATTGGTGGTGATAATACTGCACTTTGTGTATTAGAAAGAGTAGATAATAAGTATTATGCATTTCTATTTCAAGAAAAACTACCATTTGGTGATCCTAAGGTGTTAAACACAATCAAAACTATATTAGGAAATCTAAATGTGCATACCCTTTATGTTGAAGATAGAGATAATATTTCAGGACATGGGAATGTAACACAAACCTTTGTAAAACTTAGATCAAGTATGAATCATAAGTTTAGGATTGCACCGATAAAACCTATAAGTAATAAATTTACAAGAATTGCTACACTGATAGAACCCTTAGCAACCTCAAGGCTTAGTATTTTGGATTATTCAAGTAAATCAAGTATATCAGATATGTATAAATATAAAGGGGATGATAAGAGTGATGATGATTCATTAGATAGCCTTTCAGCATCATATATGTTACTAAATTTAAATATGCGCTCTCTTAAAGCGCATTTTAGTAAAATAAGATTCCTATAATGCATAAAATATTATATAATAATTAAATAAGGAGATTTTATGCAAGAACCATCATTACAGTCTGTTGGAAGTGTACAAATTTTTAATGGGCATATAACTGAGGATATAATATACCAAGAATTTATAAGGATGGGAATGCAAGATTTTATTGCAAATGATCTATCCAAAAGATATTACCATAATGAGCTTACTTACAAAGATATTGAGTATTTAGAAAATAATTTTAATTTTAGATTTGAAAAACTAGAAGAGAAGATTGATGGTGTAAAAGTTGAGAAGAGGGATTAGAAGAGAAGATTGATGGTGTAGAGAAAAGATTAGAAGAAGATAGAAGTTAAAATTAATAGTGTTGAGAGTAATTTGAATTTAAAAATAGAGATGACAGAACGTAGCTTAAAATCTGAAATCACATCTGTCAACGAATTGAACTCAGATAATCAAAGATTTAGATAATAAGTAGAGAATAATTTAAATGCATAATAATAAGATAGATAATGTAAGAAGTGAATTAAAATCAGATATCAAAGATTTAGATAATAAGATAGATATGAATAGACCTTAACAAAATGGAGTTAGATAATAAAATAGATAAAACAGCATCAGAACTTAAGAGTACGTTAAAAGTGCATAATTGGATGCTAGGAACAATTATTACTATATGTGTAGGAATATTATTGACACTAATCTTTAAATAAGTCACTATTTTAAAATAAGTAAATGTAAATTAATTATCCCCTTCTTAAATTCATATTTAAACAACAAATTTTTTTTCATAACCCTTATTTTTTTTGTTAAAAAAATTTAGCAAAAACTAAGTATTGAGTTATATTTCTTATGGTTAAAGGTTAGAAGAATAAATGAGATTAGATTTCAAATTTCATGCTAAAGATCTATACAAGTATTCAATATTCTTTAGAAATTACATCTCAAATGTAGCAGAAGACGTTCTTAAGAATGGGATCACTTTAAATAGTGTAATTCCAACTTCTTTGTCTATTGAAGATGCTTTAGAATCATTAAAAATAGAATTAAAAGCAACATTATTTCAGTGCCTAATCAGTTACCGTTTTAATGGTGTTGGATATATTTTAGTTAAAACAGAAGACCAACTACAAGATTTACACTTAGAAGTAAATAAAGAATTTCCTACTGGATTTATGTATCTTGATTATAACAGTGTTCGTGATGAGGGGCCTGATGCTACTTATATAACATACAATTTGAAAATAAATGAAAACGATCAGATATCTTATAAGGAAATAAAAATTCATAAGAGTAGAGTGATAATACACTCTAATTATGACTATATACTTAAAGCATACAGTCCATGTTATACACAAAGCTTTTTGCTTAATATATATCTTTTTGAACAAATATATAAAGAAATAGAAAAGAGAATAGAGAGTCATAATTTTTTATTTTATAAAGATGAGTCATTAGTAGAATTACAAGATGCTTTAGTTAATGCTAAAACGTCTCTAGATCTTTTAACTAAGGGTGTTGATAAGGGAAGTTTATTTACTAATATCTTCAGAAGAAATGATGATGAGCATATAAGCAAGTTTAAAGGTGTAAATAATGAACTTGAAAGAGAACTATATAGACTTAGAAATAATTTAAATAATGACGGCATATTTTATAGTGGTACATCAGATGCTTCACTTGAAGTTATTAAGTATGACATAACCTATTTAAAAGAGGCTTTAGCATTAGTAAAAGCAAAGATAGGAGCTGATACTAAGGAGCCTTTAACTAGAAGCTTTAATGAACAAGTTAAGGGGCTTGGTAGTGATGGTAAAGGGGACAGATCTAACTATTACGACTTTTTAAAAGGTGTTCAAGAAGAGTTAGAAATTAATTGCAATAGTAAACTTAATAAATATTATTATTTAGACATTA
The DNA here is from genome assembly GCF_023035295.1 of Borrelia coriaceae. Taxonomy (NCBI): domain Bacteria; kingdom Pseudomonadati; phylum Spirochaetota; class Spirochaetia; order Spirochaetales; family Borreliaceae; genus Borrelia; species Borrelia coriaceae. The sequence goes on along the minus strand of NZ_CP075080.1, from coordinate 20,040 downwards.
GATTTAACTCATTGCATATGCTCACTGAAGAAGAAAAGTATGAAAGAGATTCCAAACTTATAGAATTAACCCTTAAATACAAGGAATTAGAAGCAAGTAATACGTTAAGTAAAAGTGAACTTGAGACTTTAAGATCAAAATTATTTTTTTATGAAAGCTAAAAGGAGAGTTTATGAATCAAGAAATACAAGATGTAGCCAGTACACAAGAAGATACTTTAATTCAAAATACAGAGGGTAATAAAGAGAATACAGACAGTATTACTTTAAGTTTAAAAGAATATGAAGAATATAAGGCATATAAAGCATCAAAAGAATCTGAAGGTAAGAATTTAACTATTAATGAAAGGATATCAAAAGAACTTTCAGAGTCACAAGCGCGTTTAGAAGAAGAAAATAAATTATTAAGTGAAGCTTCTCGTATTAATGAGATTGATAATTTAGCTCGTAAGCATTTAAGTAGTCATTTTAATAAAGAGACATTACTTGCTAAGGGATACTTATTAAAAGACATAATGCAAGCACAGCGTAGGGAGCTTGTTAGAAAATATGTACCCATTGAAGAGATTTATGCTATTGCTAAGGTAAGAGATACTAGTCATCTAGATGGTGAATTACTTGAACAACTTGTAAACCTTGCTAAAGTAAATATAAAGAAAAGAATACAATCTACAAGTGTCAATTCAAAAGGTGAGATTAAACTAGCCTTAACAAATGAGGATATCTCAATCTTAGATTCTAATTTTACTCCCCAAAACTTTAGTGAGTTTAATATTTCTATTGCTAATGCTTATAAAGAAAAAAGAAATCAATTTTATAAATCTAGGAAACAAAAAACTGCTTAAGGAGATGAGTACATATGTCAGATACTATAACTAAACTTAAAGAAGAATATGATAAAAAGGTAAAAGAAATACAAGATCTAATGAAAAACCCTAATAGAGATGCTGGGCTTTTTCATGTAGATATAGGTTTTAAAGACAAAAGTGTACACTTTGCAAATCAAGGTGGTACTCTAACTAGCAGTGTTGACAAATTAGAAAATTATCCCGTTAAAGGATACCCATATAAACGTGGTGTTAAGTTATCTTACGAAGCAAATGATAGTGATGAGCCTTGTGTTGAAGCCGGGGGTGGTGATGATCTATATGGTATATGCATAGATATTGATGAGTTTACTAATACTGCTACAGTGATACCTATAACAAATAACTTTACTGGATATTTAGTAGTAAAACAAAGTAGTCAATCTTCTATTACACTTGGTGGGAAAGTTAAATTTGATTCAAATGGAGAGATTGAAAATGACAGTGGTTCAGGTTCTCGTACTGTTAATGGAGTTGCCTTATCAAAGCCATTTGAAATCAATGAAAAACTATATATAGCACTTGTAAGTATATTTGGGAACAGAGGCCTTAATTCATAGTGGGTAACAAGGGTAATCACAATCCAAGCTTAGTACCTAATTTGGGACATGGAACACTTGAACCCGATATGTATGCTGGCATGGATGATAATGAACTGATTGAGACTTTAAAACAACAGTTACAACAAGAACGAATAAAAGAAGATGATGAAGACAATGATGATGAACAAAAAGACGAAGAACAAGGAGAAGAATTACAACAACCTTCTAGAACAAGAGGACGAAGTAGAAGAAAAAGGCAAGCAGCAGTACTTGAAACTGACGAGGGTAAGTCATTGAAAGACGTTATATTAAAGTTAAAGAAATATTCTAAAAGTTTTAATTATGATGAAAGGTCAGTATTTAAAGCTAAAACTGATTTTAGAGATAAAAACTTAACATTTGATGCTATATCTCAATCTGTATCAAGTAGTACAGATAAGTTAGAAGAATACCCTGCTATAGGATTCCCATACAAGCGTGCGGTTAAATTAAAAGTTGAAACTGAAAAATCTGATGAAGTTCAAGTTGAAGTATCTGATGGTAAGAATATGTATGGAATATGCATAGACATTGATGAGCATACTAATGTAGCAACAGTAATACCTATAACAAATAATTTTGAAGGGTATGTAATTGCTAGCAGTTCTTCGGGTGTTTCTATTGGTGATAAATTAGATTTTAATTCAAATGGAGAAGTTATTAATGCATCTAGTTCGTCATCAGTTTCAATTAAAGCAATTGCATTATCAGATATATTTACATTACACCTTAGTGATGATAATACTAAGAAACAACAAGAGGATTATAAGCTGTATTTAATAAAGATAGCCATTTATGGTAATAAGGCAGTTTCTTAAAGTAAAGCAAAAGGTTAGGAGGTTAAAGTGTCAACTGTAACTCAGTTAGTAACTGAATATCAAGAAAAACTTAAGAAATTAAAAAAACAAATGAAAAACCCTACTAGTGATGCTGGGGTTTTTAGTAATAAAGTTGATTTTAGGGATAAAAATAGACATTTACAAAATCAAGGTGGTACTGTAACTAGTAGGCATGACAAATTAGAGAATTACTTCTTTAAAGGCTATCCATACAAAAGAGGAGTAAAGCTAGTTGTAGATACAACATCAAGTGATGGTCAACCACACTTTGAACCTCATGTTGCAGTTGGTGGTGAAGATGACATTTATGGCATATGCATAGACATAGATGAGTTTACTAATACTGCTACAGTAATTCCCATTACAAATAACTTTCAAGGGTATTTAGTAGCAAAAGAAAGCAGTAGTATAAAAAGAAAAGACAAACTTAAATTTAATACAAATGGTGAGCTTGAAAAAAATGATTCAAGTAATGGCAAAATTAATGCCATGGCCTTATCAGATGTAATCGAACTTGATACTGAAAAAAAGCTTTGCATAGTAAATGTAGCTATTTATGGTAATAAAGGTAAACCAAGTTAATAAGTTAAAGGAGGTTAAAGATGTCAGAATTATATGATCAAAATTATTATGCTAAAGAGATAGCAAATATATTTAATGAAGTAAAGTTACCAATATTTTATAATTGGTTTTCTAGTGAACAAATTGAAGATGTAGATTTAAAGACAGGGTACTTAAAAACAATAAAATGGGATGCCTTTCTTAATGCTAATCCAACAACATTAGTAAATGAAGTTAATACTATTGCTACTATTGGTTTTCGTTCAGAAGCAGTTAGACTTAACTATCTTAAATTACAATATAAGTTTAGACATTTGAAGCAAACTTCTGAAGGATTTTATAAAAATAATGATTATGCAGGTGATGTAAATAATAATTTACTTCCATTTAGGGAAGCATATAAGCTTGCAAGTAATGAGATTATTAAGCTTATAAATCACTTTATATTGACTGGTTCTGTTTCAATACAAAAAGATGGTAAGAATCAAAAACGTATGCTTCCTAATATGTATGGACTGCTTAATATGCCTGATCAAGTAAAAGAAGAAGTGCAGTCATCTAATAAAGATAAAATGGATAAGATATTTGAAAGTATTGAAACGGGGCTTTCAAAATTAGAACTTGGTGATGAATTTTCTACTCCGTTTATGGTACTAGTTGATCCAAAAACAAGTTTAAAATTAGTTAAACCTTATGCAATACCAACTGAAACTTCATCATCTAGTGTTTATTCTTCAACTGATTCATGGGAAGATTTCCTTATCAAGACTATTAAAGCTGTTAATAATAGACAAGAAGTATATATTCAAACATCTAACTTACTATCACATCAGATATTAATTTACCCATTAAATTCAGAATTAATTAAATTCAAACCAAGTAAGTATATGTTACCAATGCCAAATGAACAAGTTGATAAAGATTCAACTGATATTGCTCATTCATACATTGATTTTGTACTAGGTGGCCTCATAGCAACACAGAATACTATTTTACACGTTAATATTAAGCAAAAGTAATATTAGTAAGGAGAGGAGTAAACATGTCATCAGAATTGCAAACACTTCATAGTAAGATATTAAGTTTACTTAATTTAAGTGAAGAAGTATTGTCATTTACTCAGTTTGAAACTTATACAGAATTACTTGAGATGATAATAACTACCAAAGGCATTAATGCTGACATGCTTACCTCCTCACATCTGATATTACTACTTTATTACTATATAGGTTGTAAACTAAATCAAGCCGGTGTGATACGTGAATTTGGTCTTGATCGGATAAAGAGTGAGAAGATTAATGATCTTGAAATTTCATATCACCCTATTGGTAATGAATCTAATGCAAACACAAGTTTTTGTAGTCAGTTTGAATCTTTACTTAGTAGTCTTAAAATCCAAACAACTAATCCACCTTGTTGTATAGGAATCCTCAAATGATGACACATAATAATAGTATTAGAACTAGACTAGCAAGCTCAGCATCAAGAGTAATCTCTTACTTTAAGAATGAAGAGACATTTAAGCTCTATAAAGGCACTTATGCTTATTTAGAAGACTTATCAGATTATCAATTGACATATGATAAGAACAACTTTGAGCAGTTTACAGGCGTATTTTTCAGTATAGAATCAGATGAACTTACAAATTTATATGATTCCAATCTTTATGATATAAAGTCGCTTCATAAACTTTATACTACATCTAATTTAGAGTTTGAACTTAAAGATAGAATATCAGATTCTAATATGTTTTATGAAATAGTGAGTATTGACTCTAGTATTGGCTATCTTACTATCATTTTGAAGGTAATAGAATGGAAATAGAGATTGAGATTGGTTGGTTTGATAAAAGAAATGCAAAAATTGCTCGTATGCATGAATTTGGTAGTAGCAAATTACCTTCAAGATCACACTTATATGCTGTTGCTAATGAAATGGGATTTAGGGAAAACATAGACACAATTTATATAAGAAATTGCTTTATGCAAAATCCTAAAAAAGGTATGCAAGCTATAGCCGAGGCCTTTATAGCTTATTACACTAATTATGTAATTTCAAACAAAGTAAAACCTCAAATACAAGCTAAAACCATTGCATATAAAAAAAGAAAAGGATCATCTTATCCAACATCAACATTAATTGATACTGCAAATATGCTTAATTCTATTAGTTATAGGATAAACTAGTGATACTCAATATTAAGGTTATACATACTTGTTTACTAGATTATCTAAAAAGTTTTAAAGAAGTCATTAAGAACTTAGGAATAAGCTTAGACATAATTCATACATATAATCATCCATACATGTCTAAACACACTACTAAGCTTGAAAATATATGTGCAGTTAAATTTGAAAATATAGATAACTTATTAATACCAAATTCAAGATGCGGTGAATTTTACTCTAATGTCAATGAGTTTAGTTTGCATTTTCAAATATTTATTTTAAGTCAAGTTATAGATTCTAAAGATAGGGATTCATATTACACAATGCTTCAAATTTATAGTTTGTTAACTGATTTTATTTATGAGAATACTTGTAAGTTAACACTAGAACAAGAAGAAGATGATAAATATTCACTTCAAGTTAACTTATATATCTATCCTACAACAAATATGCAAAACAGTGGACTTATTAAAATTGATTCCAATTATAGCAATGTTGCTTATTGTTGTAGTCAAAACTTTAAAGCTAATGCACAGATTATACAAAAATTAAAGGAGGCTAATATTGCCACAAGACACAATTAACGTCAATTTAACTCATCAGGCCTTAGATATAAAACATGTAAATTATTACCAGCCCTTACTTGTGTATAAAACAGATAAGATTAAACTTAATACTTCAACACCTAAGGTTAAGATATTAAACTTAAATATAAATAGCTTTACAAAGCAAATTGATGCACTTGAAAAAGAAGGTAGCAACGGTGATGATGAATTTAACAAGGAAAAAGCCTACCTAAAAAAAGCAATACAAGCATTCTTCTCAGCAGGCGAGCAAGGCTTAAGATCAGTTAGACTCCTTATATATAAAGAGGGTACAGAATCAAAGGAAATTAAAAACCAGTTACAAGAAAACAGATATACTTTTGTTGTTCTTATAAATACTTATAAAGATAATACCGACGGTGGCGATGGCCTTACTGTATATAAAGATGACTATCAATATTTTAAAGAAGATAAGCACTTTTTTGTATTCGCAACAAAAGAATCTGAAATAAAAGAGTTATTTAAAGATAGTACTAACTCTAAAGCCAAAATTATTGTTATTCATTCTAAAAAAGAAGAACATTTACATTTAAGATTTATATCTAAATACTTACATGAAGCTAGTATATTTCATTCAACCAATCCTTATGGACTTAAGTTCAGTGGTATGAATCCCATTACTGATAGTGGTGATATTGACAAACTTAGAAAAGCTAATATTAATTTTTACTCATTGCTTAATGAAACGGGTCTTGATGGTGTTAAGGCATTTAAAGAAGGTGTAACTCTTGAAGGAGCTGCAATTGATGAATTATTTACTTATCACTATATCAAATATGAGCTCACCTTTGAACTTATTAGGGTATGGAATGTTAATAATAGACAAAACAGTAAATTATCAGCTTTACAACTTGATGGTAAAAAAGATAATGCATATACTACTGCTATTGAATGTAAACTTAAGAGTTTCATTGATAAAGGTATGATTGTCTCATACTCAGATCTTCACATTGCCATACAGTCAAGTTCAAGCTTAAAACTTTTACTATCACTAAATATTGTTTACAACTTTAGTATGAATAGCGTGCTTCTTAATATTACTTCACAAGACATTAGTGATTATTTAAATACTTTATCCAGTTAAGAGGAGGGTTTAAGCTTTGAATAATTTATATAAATTAACAGATGTTTATTTTTCAATAGGTGGTAGGCAAATTAACAGTGGAAAATTAGAATTTACAAGTGAACCTACAACAAGAGCAATAATTAGCAATGAAGACAGAGGCCTGCCCGTTATTAGTCTTAGGGATCCTAAAACCATTACTTATATATTCAACATTGAAGTTACGCTTGGTAGCCAAGATTACATTTTACTTACACAACTAGCAGATGATCAGTTTTATAACATGAACATAAGTAAAAATGACAAGATGTTAGATCTTGTATTTAATGATCGTATTTCAACAAAAATTATTAGTAATACTGCTGTATTTACAGAAGAACCCTCTAGAAGCTACTCATCTGAAGCTGAAAAGGTTACTTTTGAGATCAGAGCAATTAATTGTGAAAAAATAACCAAAATAAATTAAAGGACAGATAATGATCACAAGATATAAAATGCAAATTTTAAGTAAAGATAAAACTTATGAGTACCAACTAAAAGTATTACCAATGTATGAATGGGATTCTATATTAGGATTTTCACAAAATGAAGGCACCCAAAAACTGAACGAAATTAAATATTTAAAGGAAATTACCAATTTAATGATAAAACCAGGATTTCTAGATGAGTTTTATCTTATTTTAGATAATAATAGAGAATTTGCTACTTATTATAAAGATTACCTTGTAGCAATTATATACTGTGTAGAGTTTAATATATTTCATTTAGATCCCGAATTTAAAAAGCCATCTTTTATTTTCCTTAAAGAATATGAAAATAATGTTGGAGACTTTGTTCAATTTGATTATATAAATGACACAGAATTTAATTATGAACACGTTGTAAATAAGATAAAGGATAATAATCAAGATAGGATAACCTTATGATTACTAAAGATGCTCTTCAGTTTATAAAAAGTCTACAGACTACTAGAGAACGCTATTTTGCTTTACTTGAAGAAGTTAAAAAAAATAAATACTGGCTACCAATATTTACAAATGTATGCTCTTATAATGAAGTTAAAAGCATGTTTTATGATGAACTCATGGAAGTTAATAAAATATCTGAAGCTAAGTTAGAAAAACAAATATTAGAACTTATTCTTTCTAAGTGAGGATACGTGTGAATGATAAATTTACAATCAAATTTAAAGGAGTCTTAGATCACGCAACAACGCGCAAATCATTAGAAAGAGATATTTCCAAGTTAGAAAATCTAATTAAACCTAAACGAACATCACTTGGAAGTACAAAAGACTTTATTAAATATAACTTACAAGAAAAAAAACGCGAACTTAAAAACCAAACCAAATATGAAAAATTAAGAGACAAAGTAGAAAAGTTTAGACTTAGTGAAACTAAAAAACTCATAAAGCAAGGCTATACATTCCAAAAAGCACAACGTGAAGCATTTAAACGTTCTACTATGTCATCAGAAGATTTAAGAACATTAGAATATAAAAAATTAAAAGAAGAGAGTAAACGAAAAGGTAAGTTAACACAACAAAATAAAGTAGGAATTGGTATCCCAAGTATTGCAATAGGAACTGTCATTGGAAATATAGTATCTCATGCTATAAAAAAGGTTTCTTCTAATACTCTTGGATTTGCAAAAGAAGCTATAAAAGAACAAGCTATTGCAAAAAGATTTAATCTTATAAATTCTAGGATATTTGAAAAAAACGAAAAAGCAAGCTTAATGAGTAATCTACATGGCATGAAAACATTTGAGCAAACCAAAAGCATAGAAGAATTCTTAAGCAAAGCTGGTGTCATTAAGGGTACCCTTGCTAACTTGGGACTTGATAATGAAAATAATGTATTAAAATCTGTGGAACTTGCTGCTAAGCTTAAGGCAAGTGGTATTGCTTCAAGTGATGACGATGCTATATCTTCTGTGATTGAATTTCTAAGTGGTAAAGGTAATGCAATTTTTACAATGATGAGTCAGTTTAAAAAAGTTAGAAAAGATTATCTTGAACAATCACAAATGCAATATGAACAAGGAGCTACTCTAGACTTAAGCTCTAGAACCAAAATGATAGAAAAGGTACTAAAAGACTTTAACTCTTTAAATATCACGCAACATGCAAGTGCTGCTGATAAAGCAGTAAGCAATATTTACAAATTAGATGATGAGCTTAAAGAACTAACTGCTAAGGTTATGGATCCTTTAGTAAAAGTCACTGGTGATCTACTCGCATGGCTTAAAGACTTTAAGTTTAAAACACATATCGTTGATCCCTTAATAAACGGAATCAAAAATATTTTTTCTATAGATACCTTAATTGCAAGACTTAAATCAATACTTCCTAAATTCTTAGGAGGGGACGGTGGTGAGAGTCTAGCTAAACTTCAAGAAGAATCAGATAAATCTGTGTCTACACCATAATTTTACTTTTAAATGAGGAGGGTTACTTAAATATTGAACAATAATACATTATCACCACATGAAATATTTCAAATAATTAGAGATGTTTCAACCCAAATCTTTGCTTTATTTAGTACTGATAACTTTATAGTTCTTTTTCCAAGACCCGATCTTAAAGGAATGGGATACCTTCCACAACTATTTTTTATTAAACCAAAGTCTGAACTTATTACTAGAACTTATAACACAAGTTGTTCTAAACGTCCTGTTATCAATTATTATTCTAGAAAAGCTGAATATGTAAGCTATAATCCAACTCTAACAGCCGAGACTATATCACTCTCAGGTGGCATCTTAACAAATTTATATAAAGAAATGTTAACACCGCTCAGATCAACTTATTTTGGTAATTGTCTACTCGAATTTGATAGTAATTTGGTAAAAGAACAACTAGCATCTAGACTACAAGCTCAAGTACCATTTACTGCTTACAGTCCATCATTTGGTATTAAAGATTTGGTTGTTATAAATTCAATCACATTTAAAGATACTCCTTTTATTGATGAAGTTGAAGTTAGTCTCAATATGGAGGTTATTAAAACATTTTCATTAAGAAAATATAAAGGATAGCTTAATGATATTACTCAAGTATGACTTTAAAATTGAATTTTACTCTACTATTAACTCATCCAATTCTGATATTACTGGTGAGGCTATAACTGAAGATGTTCCTAAAATTGTTATAGATACACAAGATGGTATACACATAGATATTTCCATATCTAACATTTATTCAAGCTATAATTTTGTAAGAGCAAAACAAGCAAAGCTAGTACTTTGGAACTTGCCATTAGATTTTACTTCTGATGTAAAAGAAGGAGATGTTGTAAAAATATTTTATAAAAAATATGCTCATGAAAAAGAATTTGAATTTATCATGGCAGGGTATCTTGGCGTTCCAATGAGTACTGATTATCCTAGTGGTGATTTTAGTGTAGAACTTGAGATTCACTTAGCCTCAAAAAGTAATTTTTTCAATCGTGAACTTAAAACTAAACAATTTAAAGGTATGAGTGTAGAGGCTGCTATTAAATCAGCTTTCCCAAATAGAAATATTATCAATATGAGCACTGATGACAAGCTTAGAGTCATTGAAGAAAACTTTTACGCAACAAATCCAAAAGAATTTATAGAAAAACTATCTAAAAAATATGTCAAAAGCGCATTAGCAGACGTTGGTAATGGAATAGACAAAGTTGAATGTAATTTTATATTTACAAACTATATGAAAACTGGTCATTCTACTCATTATGAAAAACTTGAAGATTACGGACTGCAGTTTATACCTCAACAAGAAATAACATTAGGTTCTAACCGTAATATAAGGCTCATATATTGGAAAGCCAAAGTAACTTATACACATAAGTTAAGAGTTGGTGATAAAGTATCATTTATCGATTCTCTTGGAAATACAATCAAAAACACCATTAGTGAAACAAATGCTACACTTAGTAATTCTAATGAATGCTCACTCATGCTTAAACTTTATGATGACTCAAATAGCATTCAAATTTAAATCATAATTAAAAAGGAGATACATATGCACCCTAACTACGAATTTTATAGAATGAATCAAAATCTATATGGATCTGCATTAACACAAGAAGAAATAAAAAAATGGATATTCAATAATATCTTCATTACTAAAATAGGTAAAGTTAAAACCTTTGATCCAAATTCACAAAAAGGTGTTGTAATAATAGAAGAATTTGATAACATCGAAATTGAAACACAAAACATATCAAATATTAACATAAACCCAAATGAAGGTGAAATGGTATTATTACTTCAATCTAATATCAACCTTTTCAATCACGATGATAATATTAACTTTGACAAAAATCATTTTTATATATTAAGTATTATAAATCCCAAATATCTAGAAATGGCTTGTGATGATATCAAATTAAAAACCATTAATAAAGTTGATATTAAATCTAACAATCAAATCAACATAAATTCTGATAATGATACCTACATAAATGCTAATAATACTAATCTAAATGCAAATCAAAACATCAACATTAATTGTGTCGATTTTAGTATTAAGGCTGAAGATGATGTTGTAATTAAAGCTAATGATGACATTGATATCAGTTCAAATTACAATCTTGATTTAATAGGTAAAAATAAAGTTCGCATTAAATCTAATAATAAAATTGATATAAGCAACAATTCTGAAACTTTAAAAAGTATTTTAATTGATATAACATACGCTATAAATAATTTAAGAGTTACTGGTCAAGCTATTATAGATGAATCTAGTAGAGCTGGTCTTTATAGTATTAGAAACAGAATTTATGATTTACTTAGTTAGATTTTTGCTAAAATAGTTATATATTTATTTTCGTGGTTAAAGGTATAAAGATTGGATATCAAAATTAATAACAACTTCGATTTAATATTTAACAATGACTTAAATATCATAGATGGTGTTGAAGAACAAAAACAACGATTATTTATATTTCTTAAAACACTAAAGGGAAGTATATCTTACGCACCACAGTGGGGACTTGACTATTTATATCTTTTAAAAGTATGTAAACTAGGAAAGCTAAATCAAATTAAAACATACTTTTACAACGTAATTAATGAATTACAAATTAATCTTGTAGGAATCAAAGTTGAAATTAAACTTAAAAAATTAAATATTACATTTTACTTCCCAGGTGACTCACTTGAAACGGTTATTAATACATGAGTATCATATTTGATCCCAATTTTGGAATTTTAAAACAAAATATTTCCCAAATCGTAGAGACTAAAAAAGAATATTTAATGCAAATGTATAATGTTGTAATAAGTGATGACCCATCTTCAATTTATAATATTATAGCAACCTCACTTTCAATTGTAGAAGAACAGATCATTAATGAGCTTAATTTATTTTTTGATAAAATGCAACCCGGTGGAGAATTTTTCCAAATTATTCAAAAATATATAACTTCAAATAGTATTACCCAACCTGGAGTAATAAAAGCATTACTTAACCTAGATAAAATTGAATATGCTAATCTTACAAGTGAAGCTGGTAAGGTTAAGATATATCTACTCTTAAATGAATCTGTATTAAATACATCTAAAGCTCAAATTCAAGATTCTAAATTTAAAGCCAATCTTTGGAATATGCTTTATGAGACTGTTCCTAGTGGTACTAACCTTGAAGGAGATATTGAAATTGATGGAATGAATGAAATAAATCAAAAAAAAGTATACAAAGTCACACTTGGTAAAAAAAAGTATCTTTATCTTAAAGTTAAATACAGTCTAGATATTAAAAACCATACTTATCTTAACATTGATAAACAAATACGAAATATCTATGATCGCATCATCAAAAACAATTATTCTGATATGGGTATTAGCTTTGAATATCAAGATTTCCTTGCTCCCGTTAATGAAATTAAAGGTATTAAAAGCATGAAAATATTTGCAGTAACTAAAGATGATACAAGTACAAACATATCAGATTTAAGTAGTGAATTTAATAGTAATGAAAATAAAGATATTACTGTACAACCTTCAGAGTTACTTGTATTTGATATTACTCATAGATTAATCATTGATATTGAAAGTTAGGAGCTAAATTTTGAATCAAATTGGGTTTACTCGAAATAGTCAACTTGATAAGTTTATACAAAATGAACTTAACTTTGCTAATGTAATGTTATCTGAACTTGTAAGTCTAAATTCTAACTTTACTGGACTACCAATTAGTAAACACTGCACATCTAGATTCATTGCTACTTGGCTATCTAAGATATTTAATATATTTTATGTTGAAACACAACCTGTTCAAGATCTTACAAAAAATATTGATAGTATTATTTATGCATTAAAACACATTGGTACTGATGCATCTTTTACTAAGTTATTTAAAACTTTTCTTAATGTTGATATTGAAATTACAGTACCAAGTGATGGTGTTATTAATATAAAATTACTAGGTGCTGTTAAAACAAACTTTACTGCTAAAATCTCACCTAGTTCTACTACTAATAGAAATAGAAAAATCAAATTATGCTATAAAAAAGAAAATGAAAATATCCAATGTAAAATCTTAATTTTTCACTTCCTTCCTAAAGGATATGCTGAATCTATTTACACGTTCCTAAAAAACTTAATACCAATTGGAAGGGCCTTAAAATTATATGACATGGAAAATAAGGAAATTGCTAAATTTAATATTTAAAAGGAGTTTATATAAATGAGTGACCAAGACGATTGTATTCAAATTAAAGATTTAAATAGACTTGAATCAGTTAAAAATACTGATTTATTACTACTCGATGATGGTATTTCAAGTTGTAATGCTATTACTTTTGAAAATTTCCTTAAAACTACTAAAGATAAAACTTTTAAAGGTGAAGGACTTACTTATTTTAAAGAAATTATTAAAAGTACTATTGCTACAGAATTACAACAAGATGATGATTTCATAAATCAAGTCTACAGTAAAATACTTAGCAAATTTTTAAATGATGAATCTAGTAGTATTTCAAATACATATAGTAAAGTTAAAGATAAACTTGGAAGTGGATTATCAACACATAGCTTAAGCAAAGATGACTACTTTGTTACTTCAAGTTACAGTTCATTGCAAAGATCACAAATACCTGAATATCTAACAGGAATCCCTTCAGGGTTCAATTCAACAAGAGAAGGAACCACAAGCTCATCCATTTATGAATCTTCACTTAGAAGGCAAGCTTACAGATTAGACATGACATCACAGTATTCAAATCAAGATGTAACTCTTGTTTTCTACAGCTCTGATGATGACAAGCCTATTTACTTAGATATATATGTTGATGTTTCAATTTATGCTGGAAGTAGCAGTGTCAAAAAATATGTGTATCTTAAATATTCTAGTGAATCACAAAAGTCAATTATCTATGAACGTGGGGGTAGCAATATGACTTTAAATGATTATTCTCCTCTTTTTAGAGGTTGGTATATTCAAAAACGTTTATATAAAAGTGGTAGCTATGTACCTGCTTTAGTAAAGTTATAAATTAAATAGCAAAAACTATTTTTTGATATATAGTTGTAGCTAAATAATTTTTAAAGTGAGGTTAAAGCATAAATGAATGATACAAATATAAATAATTTAACACAGCTTTTACTTGGTATTGATGGCAATAAGTTACTTGTTATCTCAGGTTTAATCCTAGGACTTGCATTTCTATTAAAACCAGTACTTAAAGATATTTTAAATATCTTACTAGATAAGTTTAAAACACAATGCAAACAAAAAGACAAAGATGAGAAGGAGGAGATATGATACTTGAAAAGCAACATCTAGATACTGCTTTAGAGTCAATATCCAATTTAATTGATACACTTTCAAACTTCAAAGACGGCAGTTTCAATGAGAATGCTCATAAAGCATTTTCATTATTGTGTGAATTTTATTTAGAATATGAACAAATCTACACTAAAAATATGGAAATACTAGATAATGCATTAACTCCACAAATAAAGTTGGATCTTGAACCTATCCAAATCAAAATAAAAGCATTTATAGAAAAAGTTAATAGCAACCCAAATATATATGAAATTGCCTTCACAAATTATATATCATGAAAAGGAGACAAAATGAAATTAAGTACTGCTAAAACTAGCGTTGAAATTCTAAACAAATTTACAGATATCATCAAAAACAATAACCAAAATAAAAACACTGCTACATACATTAATATTTTCACTAAAGTAGTCAATTACTTTTACTGTCTATATGAAGCTAGTGTATATCAAATGGAACAAAAGGAAGCTATCAAACTATTATCTGAAATTGAAGAAATACTAAGAATTAATATTGAAATAATAGAAACTGCTGATGAGTATGATGAACTTTCAAAATACATATCTCAACTCAGAGCTAAACGCAACAAAATAATGAGTACTTACATCAAAATGTTAAAGGAGGCCTAATTTGAAAAAGCTTATAAATTTAACTTTTTTAACACTTATCTTCTCATGTACAACCATAGCATCACTAACAGAAGAGCCAACGCCACCTAAGGAACAAACTCTTACAGAGTTAAATGCATATGAAGCAAAGTTATCTGATTATGTTATGTATTTACAAGTATTTTTAACTAGAACAAAGAAAAAGGTTAATGACCCAAAGTATCCTAAGTTTACCTACTTTGATGCTTCTACACTTAAATCAAATCATACAATTGATGATTTAATGTTTAATATAAATTTGTTTCAAAAGTACATTCAAATCACTAAACCTATTGTACAAATAGTATATAAAAAATATTCGAAATTAAAAAATTAAATAAAGATAAGCCCTCAAGGCTTATCTTTTAACAGAATAGGGGTATATCTTTATTCACAAAGATACCTAAAATTCTCATCACTTGCTATATATCCAAAAAGCTTTAATGGACTTTGACCATATTTAGGTTCTCTATACACTAAGAATTTAGAAAACCCTTCTACAACTTCTGGATCAGACTGGGTCCTTGTTAAATAATTATTCAGTAAGTTTGTCCAATATTCTATAGTTTTAAGCTCTGGTTTAGTTTCAAAATAATTAAGTATATTAGAATCATCATCTTCTTGTAATTGATGTAAAAACTTATCTATCATTTCTAGACTATCAAAAGGAGTATCTTCTAATTGTGAATGCATCCTTTTAGACGCTTGAAGTAAGTTCTTGTAATAATAATACTTAGAAGGTACACGCTTAGGAAGCTCATCACCCCCTCTAACGGATTTACAACCAATAGACTGTGCTTTTATTGCTCCTTTAATAGCGTTTTTTTTAGCATTAGTACTTTTAACATTAACAGTTCTACTTCCTTTGACAGTTTCCATAGATGTGTTATTTGCCATGCTAACTTGTTCTTTATTATCTTCTTGTCTATGTTCTAAAGAACATGCATCAGTATCAACTTCACTTTCAATGGAAAGATACGCTACAAGTGCATACCTCTTAAAATATGTTATACATGAACCTACAAGTTGTGGAAGTGTATTTTGATTCTTTACTCCTGTTGAGGTTAATTCTTCTGTATATATTGGTGTATCAAATGACTGGCTATATCCACTGCTAGGACTATAAAATGTTGTTGTAATAACATTAATCAAACGCCCATCAAAACTTTTTAAAGTTGGACATTGTACAAAACCAATATCTAAATTATTAGTTTTTATAACATTCTTAATTTCCCTTACTATTTCATTAAAATCTTGATATTTATATCCATATCCATTAAGATTCTTGCCTACACCATTTAAACTCATTTGTAGACTGTGTAATGACTTTAGAAAGTCTATCTTTACTTGATTTTCATTTATTATTAAATCTTGTACTTTTCTTTTTTTATTTGATTTTAGCTTCTTATTTGCTTCACACACCCGAGTTTTTATATTTTGAATATTACTCTTTGTTATTTTATTTATTTTCATATAAAACTCCTTTATATTGTTTTTTATACAAATAACTATATAGCAAAAATTATTTTTGTCAAAAAAAAATACAAAAACTTAGGACTTAATTAAAAATTCTAAACAGAACTCTTAACTAAGCCCTAAAACTTAAGAATATAACAATATAAAAGAGTTCATTGTTACAAATAGAACTCAACAACAATATACACTATTTTTCCAAGAAAATCAAATCAATATTAACAAATATTGATTTGATTTTCTTAATATAGAACAAAATTTTTTCCCATTACTAATTCATAAAATATTTATTAAAGAAAAAATAATTGGGAACAAATTCCTACTATCATTATTAAATAAATAAAATTCACCGCCTCTTCAGAACTTTAGTTAATAACGCCTTACTTAAACATTCTGTTCTGTACATTTTACATGCTAAATTGTTCATAAAAATTCCTTACCTTTAACCTTTTAAATTTTTAAATTCTTTCATAAACTCTTCTAACAAATCTTTTTTACTCGCAAACAGCCTATCCATTAAAAAACTTGTGAACTTCGCATTTTGCTTATAAAAATCATAACTTGCTTGACTTTTAAGTTGGAACCTTAATGGTTTAATTGGATTTACTCTTGATTTTTTTAATTTTTCACTCTCTTTATCCTTTAATAGACCTAATATTTGTCTAAATCCATTTTCTAGTACATACTGCTCTTCTAATAATCCTTCTTCTAAGGCTGTTGCAATTTTTAAATAATTATAAGCCTGGGTTTTTGCAACATCATAATTTTTTATAAAAGCATCAAAACTTTTATAACCGTCTAACTTATAATATTCATTATCCTTTATTTCCTTCAAAATTTTCATACATTCTATTCTGTTATAAATTCCTTCCCTAAGATTTATATATAATTTCTTTTTTAATTCATCGTAACGAACAATACCCACACCTTTTTCATTATTATCAGATTCAGTAAGTAATGCATTCCCTACTGAATCAATATTTCTTTTATTAATTTTTAATCCTTTGTAATTTTTCATAGCTAACCTCTAAAATTATATTTAAATATAAGTTCAACGCGTTGAACTTATATTTAAATCAATCGATCTTATTAAAAAGATTTATTAAAGAATTTTCATATTCTTTAATATAGTCTTTTTCAAAATCAAAAATACTGTTCTCTGCTATTCTCCTATTCAAATCCTCTCTTTCAGATATACTTCCCAAAAAATTATTTTTTGAATTAATCATTTCTAATAATCGCTTATGGGTATTGTTTTTCTTAAATCTAGTAATAATAAAAAACATGGGAAGGGTCAAGGCTATTTTCTCCATAAAGAATTTCAAAAGATCAAAACTTTCAATTGTCCATTTTTCAGCCGTCATTGGTACTATTACATAATTACAACACATTAAAGAACTAGTTAATGTAAAATCTAAACTTGGAGGAGTATCAATGATTATGTAATCATAATTAACATTCAAATATTTCAAGTCATTCTTTAATTTAAATTCACTAAATGTATGTTTATACCCAAATGCATTTATACTATGTAAAGTCAAATAACTAGGAATTAAATCTAATCTACTTCCAACATTTATAACTGCACTATTGATATTCAATGTATCTATTAAAACCTCATATATGTTCTTTATTCTCAAATCTATATTCTGTTCTTCTATTGTTTCATAAAAATAACTAGTAGTAGAAGCTTGTGTATCAATATCTATTAAAAGTACTTTATATTTTTGAGATAACAATGTGGCAAATATGATAGCACTTGTACTTTTTCCAACACCGCCTTTAATTGATGCAATAGTTATTATTTTTGGTTTTTTCGTATCCATTTTTCAATTAAACCTCCTTCTGGTAATTTTTTACCATAAAATTCATATATTTGACTTTCCAACCTCTTTGTCATATCAATTAAAGTTTGACAGTATTTTGTTTTGAGTCTATCGTTTCTAAATAAATAAGCAAGTGCACTTAAATAGCAAAATACACTCCCTTTTTTAAATCTAAACTCTATGTAATAAATTTTCGAAAACGCAATCGATTTAGTAATCCCATTTTCTTCATATCTTCTCAATACATTTTTTATTGGCTTTCTATAGCCATAATAAATACCCAAAAACTTGTCTTCATTCTTTATAGAAAACAAATGGAAATATTCTATTTTATTCTGATTAAAAAGTCCTCTAAAAGAGATAAAAAATTTATGTTTTTGATTTTCATTTACTTTGAATAAATGAAAATCTGCCATAATTTTAGTATGGTATATTTTTCGCCCTTCAATCTCTTCTATTTTAATAAAAATAGGTTTTTCTTCTTTTGATATTATCTTTACCTTTTCTACTAGATCATTCATAACAAGTCCTTTAATTAATAACCTGTTTAAATTCGTTATCTTTCAAGTATTTTTTATCATTATTTATTAAATCTAAAAGTTCATAATAATATTGATTACTAAATACTTTTCTATATTCCAATTTTTTTTGTTTACCCAAATAGTCTTTCAATAATGGTACAAACATCTCAATTTTTACTTTATGTTTTAATCTATCAATGAGTATGCTGAAAATGTTATTCCTAATACCTTTTTTGTCTTCTTTAGTATTTGTTTTAACACATTGAACTGATTTTTTAAGTTTTTCTATTACATTTTTTAAATCATTGTATTTACCTTTTTCTATGATAAAATGTGTTTTGTTTTTATATTGTTCATACACGTTTTGTATTTGTATTTCTAACTGTTTGCTGTCATACCCTTCATTTGTTAGTTGGTTTTTTGTATTTTTCAGTATTTCTTTCAAATGATTTTGTTTTTCTTTAATGCTGTTTTTAGACTTGTGTCCCTTTTGTTCAGATTCATTTTCATCTTTCTTTGTTGCTTTGAATATCTCAAATGCAGCTTTTTTATTGAGATTTAAATTTAAAACAGAAGAAAGTACATGGTATTTGATTTTGCTTTTTTTTGCATATTTCTTTATTTGTAATCTTTCTATATATTTTGTTTTGTTTTCATCTTCTTCTTTTTTATTATAGATATTATTAAAACACTCCTCTTTTTTTACATTGCTATTTTTAGTGTAAAGTTTTTTAAGATATGCATTAACACGGTTTTTATGCCTTGTCTCTTTTTTGTCTCTAAAATGTTTGTTTATTATACGATAACATTCTTTTTTAGAGTATTTGAGTTCATAGTGAATCTCAGTACCCATGTTAACACCCAAATGTCTGTGGTAGTTGTTAGTTATTTTGAGTACTTTTTCTAGTGTATAAAGATATTTTTGAAGTGTTTTAAGAGTAGTTTCTTTTTGTCCATTACGTTTTAAGTTTCCATTAAAGTAGTAAAGTAGATTGCTTTGTGTGTATTTTTTATGTTTATTATTGATATATTCAATTGTTGATATTAGTATTATTAGTTTGTGTTGGTATTTATTGTAGCATTGTGTATCAAGCTTTGTAGCTTGTTTATTCTCCAT
>NZ_CP075079.1 GCF_023035295.1 Borrelia coriaceae | reverse complement strand
GAATCTTCTCCTATTAAGTTAACTTACTAACTATAGTACCTTAGTACTTGTTAAAAAGCAAACCTTTTTCTTAAAAAATTTTTTATATCTTTTTGAACAAAATTATAACAATAAATTGACAAAAATAATTTTTGATATACTTTTATATTAGTGAAAACTATGCTGGAGGTTAATGTGATTTCAAAAAATATAAATAACAATAATGAGGTTAAGGTGCGACATCTTGGTTTATACAGTCAAAAAATGTTTGAAAGTTTTGAAGCAGTTGCATATCAAAGTCAAGAGCAGGTTAAGGGTAAGCAAAAACAAATAAGTAAAATAAACAAAATAGGTCGTAAGCTACCAAAAATTGGTAAGAGTGAATGTTTTAAGTTTAATAGTGAAGTTGATTTTAGTATTCAAAGACAATCTTTAAGACGTATGGGAGCAAGTGAAGTTGGAAGCATGTTTATTGGTACTGAAAGTGTTTCAAAACTTGTTCTTGAAAGGATTTTAAAATCTATAGATAGGGAAATTCCATTTCAAGATAATTTAAGCATGCGAAAAGGCAAGGTATTAGAAAATTTAGCATTTGATGAGTTTGTACGTATATATTCTGATAACATAGAGGTTTTATACAAAAACAAATATGCTAATGGGATAGATAAGTATAATTACTTCAAAAAGTATGGTAAAAAAGACAATTTAATAGGTTCTACAATTGATGGTTGGTTTATAAATAAAGAAGGTGAATCAGAATTACTTGAGATCAAATGCAGTGATTCTATTGATTTAAGAAGTGCTGTTATTGAATATAATAAAACTGGTAATTTCCTAGAAAATAAATATTTCTTTAAATATTATGTTCAAGTTCAAGTACAGCTTGCATGTACTGGGTTAAGCAAGGGTAATTTGTTCTTCATCATAGGTAATGATGCTATTAACTGTGTAATAGATAGAAATGATGCCTTTATTAGTAAGGTAATGTTTGGTATTGAAAAACTTGAGAGTGAAGTTAATCGTATTGCTAGATATTTAAAACAAAATTGTGATGTCAAAAATATTAATTTAGACGCATTAATTACTCTTATAGATAATTTCTTTAAGGCTAGTTGCTTATATAATGAATTATCTAAATCAAATTACAAGATTGATTTTTTAGATTTTGTAAATTCTGTTGATTTAGATACTAATTCTTATGAGAATCAACGTTTAAAGGGATGCTTATTAGAGATTAATGATTTACAATGTAAAATTGACAAAGTAGAGAATGATACTAAAAAAAAACATAAGTTAGAGTTAGATAAGATAACAAAGCCTATTAAAGATAAGCTTAAATTATGTATAAACTCAGTTTTAGGAGAATTCTCTTTACTTGAACATATACATTATTATCTTGAAGGCAATCTATTCTCTATAGATACAACTAAGAGAGCTATTAAGGATAGATTTAAGTCTTTAGGTGGTGATATTAACTTCAATTTTGATAGTTTAGATTTAGATAATGATTGGTCTACATCTAGTATAAGTGCTGTTTAGGAGAGGAAACACATGGGCTTGATGATAGTATTATCCTTATTTATATCTTATAAACTTATAAAGTTCTTGTGTGGGCTTTGCAAAAGGATTATAGAAAGAGTTGTTTATAATCTATGTTCAAGACAAGAATTTTTAGCAGACCTAAAACGATTCGAACATGACTTAATACGCATGGAAATGCTAAGTAGATTAAAAGATAAGGAAAATTCTAATGTTTGATATTAATTGTTTAAGTATGTCGGGTCGTTTAACTAGGGACTGTGAATTTGCTTATTTTGGTAATAAAATTCCTGCTTTAAAGTTTACTTTAGCTAATAATAGGGGATTTAAGAAAGATGATAAATTCACTAACCATTCTCACTTTTTTGATTGTGTTTTATTTGGTAAGAGGTCTGAGAGTTTAATTCAGCTTCTTACTAAGGGAACACAAGTTGTAATTACTGGATCATTGCGTCATGAGAGTTGGTCTTGTAAGCGTACTGGTGAGAATAAAACTAGGTACAGTGTTTTAGTTAATGAGATTCAAGTTTTAACCTCACATAATAATGTTCAAAAAACTAGTTATATTAACTCTAAAGAAGAGTTTGATGAAGATATTCCATTTTAATGATTAGAAGCCAAAGAGTTTAAATTTGGGTAAGGTTATCTCTAAGAGTGAGATTGTAAAAGAAATGCTTAGTAATAGTGATGATTTTGAAAATGTTTTATTTAATAGGAAAGATGATGATGGAGACATTATGTTTGAAAATCTTAATAAGCAAGGGTTTACTATAGGAAATGCTAAATGGTGTCTCGATTTATTTTTGGGATTTTGCAAAGAAGATTATGAAGAAGCTTTTGAATGTGGAATCACCAAGATTAATAAGAAGAGTCTTTTTGTAAATAAGTCATTTAAATTATCTATGTTTTTAGATCGGATGTTGTATTTTTTTAATGAGGTTTTAAGTTTAGGGTTTTCTATAGAGATAGCTTAAATATTGGTTAAGGAGGTTAAAGGTTAAAGATGTGTGTAAAACAAGATGATCCTAAGCTAGTTCTTCAGATACAGCGCTGGGGATGTTACTTTTTATCTCTTCATTATTACATAGCAAACTTTAAGAAATTACAATTTAGTATCAATGATATTAATGTTAATTATCACAAGTTTGTTGATTTAGGATATATGAAATGTAATTGTTTTATTTTAAATCCATGCAAAATACTTAAATACTATGGTATTAATAGTGATGTAAGATGGGAACACCATTCTTATAAATGTAAATTGAATGAATTTGAAATAAGTGAAGTTAAAATCAAAGGTATACAAGGTTATCATTTTATAGCAACTAATAATTCCTTAGTATGTTATGACTCATTGTGTCTTGATAGAAAAGGTAAGGAATATCAAGTTACATCAAAAAGGGTATTTAATAAAATTTGAAATTATTAAATAGAGAAGGCAGTAAGTATAGGTACAAAGCCAACATTATAAGTCTTTTTCCTAAACATACTTTATATATCGAAGGATTTTTTGGTACTGGATCTATATTTTTTGCAAAACCATTAGCTTGTTATAACATACTCAATGATAATTCTAAGTTTATATACAAGCTTTTTTATTTTTTAAAACAAGATCCTGATTTGCTTTACAGACGTGTAAGAGAAGCAATTATTTATGACAGAGTTATAAATGAGAATCAAGATAAAATAGAATATGTCATATTAAGGACTCTGTATTCTATTTATGGTACATGTAGTACAACTATAAAATTTAATAAAAATAATTCTAAGAAACTATTTTTAGAGAAGTTAAATACTTATAAATCCAAAATCAAAGAAATGCTTAATTTTGCAGTATTGACTTCTCGTGACATATTTGACTTTTTAAATGCTGTAACTAAGAAAGATAAGATTCCTTCAACATTTGTATATCTTGATCCTCCATATTCAATATCACGAGGTCGTTTGCATGAGAATCGGGGTTGGAATTTAGACTGTTTAGAAAAGCTCATTATAGAAATGAAGAGATATAATTGGAAGTTTGCAATAAGTGAATTTGATGATAAGGAGGTATTAGAACTTTTTTTAAAATATAATCTTCATATTAATTATATAGCTTTATCAAGTGGTATAGCTAATACTTTTGGTCATACTAAATATGAGATACTAGCAACTTCATACAAAACTAGTAAATCAAGTATAACTTGTAAAAACACTAGGTATATCCAAAAGGAAATATTCAGTATATAGGTATTAATTTATGTGTAAAAAAATAGAGACCTAAAGCCTCTTAGTTTTTATATGAAGTAAAATTTTGCTTGTTTAGTTTTTCATTTGTTAATATTATACAATATTTTAGCAAAAACTAGTAGTTAATTTAAGCTATTTTTGATATCTTTGTAAGCTTGTATCTTACTAGCACTGGATAGGCCATAGACATTATCAATTTCAGAAGTGGATGAGTATTTCATAAGTTCTTTTATTTCAAATGAATTGTATCCTTTAGCTTTAAGTGATGCTATAAATATATTACGGCATATATGTAAGGACTTACGATATTTAAATCCAGATTTAACTAGTAATTCCTTAAACTGTTTTGAAATGTTAATTATATCAATTTTGTTGTCTTTAAATTTAACTTTACTTTTTTGAAAGAGATATGTACGCCTTGTGTCTTTTCCTTTAGATAGAAAGTAGTTTTGATGCGCTTGCATTATAGAGTTGAATTCAGATTTGCTAATGACTACTTCTCTTATGCATATACTATTTCTTTTTTTAGCTACATTTACACGAATAGAATAAAACATTTCACCATCACTACTCCTCTCTTTAGAGATATCAGTAAGTTTTACATTTTGAATCTCAACACCTCTACAGCCAGTAATTGAGAGTAAGTATACAAACCATCCTGAGATTGGATCTTTTTCTTTAAGTTTTTCTATACACCTCTTTACTAATCTTATTATCTTATCGTTAAGATAAAACCTTATAGGAATACTTCTTGTTTGCTTAGTCTTTTTATCTTTAAGATTAAGTTTTAGAAGATTTAGTTCTTCATTTAATTGTGTATTTTCCTTTATTAACTTATTAATTAAATGTTCTCTTTGCATGTACTTTACAAGTTAACTAAACACATTAAAAATATATAAATTTAACTATAAAAATCTTAGCAAATACTTACTCTTAAAGTCAAATTTAGATGCTTAGCATTGTATATAAAATATTGTCTTTAAGGTCATTTTTATAACTAGAATGTTTATTTTTTTGTATCTTAAACTATTATTCAATAGGTACTTTGTCTTATATTTTACAAATACTAAATTATTTACTCTATATCTACTCTATGATCTTTTTGAATAACTTTTCATTTTACGGTGATACATTTATGTATAATAAATTTTAACTTCTTACTATCAGTTAACCTCAAGTTAACTTTTTTGTTCAACTTGCCATTTTTGTAATCACTTTAATTTATATTTCCTTATAAACTATTACTTTTTTTAAATACACCTCTCTTAAGTACTCTTTCTTGTCTTGCAAGCCTTAATTATGAGAGGTGTATTTATCTTTTGTTTACTTTTGACAATCGCTTAATACTTCAGTTTTAAATTTATTAAATATGTTGTGGTCAGTATAAGATGTATTGTCTTGTTCTGCTTTTACAAAATAGTCTTTTATGCGAATTGCAAGATTATTTTTACCAGCTTCATTTCCATTACACTTGTTAAGTTCAGTATGTATATGATCTAATATAGAATCTAACATTATAGTGTAAGCCCAATGCTGAACCGCGATCTTTAGTATCTCGTATATAGTATTATACATGTCCTGTGGAAAAGCATTTATTAAGAAGTTAAAAGCCTGTGTTCGGTTATTATCATTTTTTAGTTGCATTCTTATTCTTCTTTCGTATAACTTTTTTCCTAATGAACTAGCTCCATGATGATGTGGGTTAAGTAATTCTATCTTGAGAGCTTGAAATATCATTGCATTGGTATCTTTTTGGAAAGATGCTTGCTTTAGAACATTTGTAAAAAACATTTGTATATCTTGAATATTTGTATATGTATCATTACATTGATTTGTAGCTCCGCAAGTCAAAGTGTTACTTATAAGTTGAGTAAGGGTTAAATTATTTAATTGTGAGGGTTTTGTGTCTTTTAAGAAATCATAGACTAGAGTAAAAGCATTAGCTAATTCTTTTTGTTCTTGTACGTCTTTTGATCGTATCCAATTTAAAAAGTTTTGACTTTTTTGTAATTCATCATCTGGTAATAGTTTTAACTCTATTACTTTATTAAATGCATTTATAAGAACGTCAATTTTTGCTTTTCATCATCAATTAAAGTAGCAACTCTTGTTTCGGGTGGTTTATTAGTGATAGTATTCTCAGCAGTTAAAGTATCAGTTCTTGTTTCGGGTGGTTTATTAGTGATAGTATTCTCAGCAGTTAAAGTATCAGTTCTTGTTTCGGCTGGTTTACGGGTTTTAGTCTGTAGATTATTTGGACCTTTATTAGGT
Source organism: Borrelia coriaceae (assembly GCF_023035295.1). NCBI lineage: Bacteria > Pseudomonadati > Spirochaetota > Spirochaetia > Spirochaetales > Borreliaceae > Borrelia > Borrelia coriaceae. Next base: position 23,786 of record NZ_CP075079.1, on the reverse strand, counting down.
AATTTATGTGGTTTTGGTATAGTCTTATCAGACGTGCCATTAATTTTATCCGAATTGCAACAATACAAGAATAATGTACTACAAAGTACTAATAATTTGATAAATATTTGCATAATATTCTCCTTATCTATTTTATACATGATCTAAGTTATTATAGATTATTATTTTATAACTAGTATGTATTATTGATGAGTATTTATTGTTTTTGCAAAGTTTATTTTTTTGTTATAGAGTTTATGTTAATTAATTATAATTTTTATTAACTTATTGGTTAATTTGTGTTAAAGAATATGAGTAGGATAAAGAAATCATTTGATGATTATGTTGTGTATTTTAAGGAAGGTAAACTTAATGACACTAATATTGCAAAGGAAATGGGCGTCTCAAAAGCGAATGTAAGTAAAATGAGACACAAATGGGAAGCGGTTAAAGACAATTCTGAATATGTTAGAGACAATAAACTTACTATTCATGAAGATACTCTGACTAATATCTTACTTCATGCGTCTCAAAGTAATGCACAAGCACGTGATCTAAAGAGTCAGTTTAGTATTGCTCGTAGCCTTCTAGGAATAGAATTTATAAATTCATTTAGTAGGTATGTAGAGTTAGAACTTAAAACTCATGATGATCAAATAGATAAAATAGAGTCTAAGATTATAAGTCTTTCTAAAGAGTGTGAACATTCACAAGAAGAAAATAGTAATGAAGACTTAACACTTCAACTGTCACAACTTAAAAAAGAAAGGGAAGTTAAGAAAATGCAGTTGTATTATGAGATGCTGCAAAAGCTAAAAGCAACAGATGTAGAGTCACGTTTTAAATTTCAAGTTTAAAGGTTAAGAAATGGATATATATAAATTACCAATGTTTAAAGAAATGCAAAGGGATTATAAACGTGAATTTGGGATTGATATATTAAAGTATATTAAGTTTAAAGAAGTAGAAGTTGATTTTAAAGGGTTTGAGAATAAATATTTAACTAAAAAACAGCTTGAAGTAATACGCAGTATAGAAATAAATAATCAAAGTAAAATTATCTTAAGTGGTGGCATTGCAAGTGGAAAAACCTTTTTAGCATGTTATTTGTTCTTAAAAATCTTGATTAAGAATAGAAATTTATATAAACAAGATACCAATAATTTTATATTGGGTAATTCACAAAAATCATTAGAGATTAATGTTTTAGGTCAATTTGAAAAGCTTGCTAATATGCTAAATATCCCATTTTTACCTAAGTTTTCTAATACATCATATTTTGAACTTGATTCATTAAGAGTTAACCTTTATGGTGGTGATAAGGCCAGTGATTTTGAAAGATTTAGGGGAAGCAACTCAGCTCTTATATATGTAAATGAAGCAACAACTCTACATAAGGAAACATTAATAGAATGTTTAAAAAGACTTAGAGTGGGTATGCAAACAATTATTTTTGATACTAACCCCGACAGTCCTGACCACTTTTTTAAAACTGATTATATTGATAATACTAATACTTATTCTACATATAACTTTACAACTTATGATAATAATCTAATTTCAAAAGAATTTATTAAAACACAAGAAGAAATTTATAAAGACAAGCCAACATATAAAGCCAAAGTCCTTTTAGGCGAATGGGTTGCTCCGTGTGATGCTATATTTACCAATATTAATGTTACAAGTGAGCATGAATTTGTAAATCCAATAGCATATCTAGACCCCGCATACAGTATTGGTGGTGATAATACTGCACTTTGTGTATTAGAAAGAGTAGATAATAAGTATTATGCATTTCTATTTCAAGAAAAACTACCATTTGGTGATCCTAAGGTGTTAAACACAATCAAAACTATATTAGGAAATCTAAATGTGCATACCCTTTATGTTGAAGATAGAGATAATATTTCAGGACATGGGAATGTAACACAAACCTTTTTAAAACTTAGATCAAGTATGAATCATAAGTTTAGGATTGCACCGATAAAACCTATAAGTAATAAATTTACAAGAATTGCTACACTGATAGAACCCTTATCAACCTCAAGGCTTAGTATTTTGGATTATTCAAGTAAATCAAGTATATCAGATATGTATAAATATAAAGGGGATGGTAAGAGTGATGATGATTCATTAGATAGTCTTTCAGCATCATATATGTTGTTAAGTCTAAATATGCGCTCTCTTAAAGCCCATTTTAGTAAAATAAGGTTCCTATAATGCATAAAATATTATATAATAATTAAATAAGGAGAGTTTATGCAAGAATCATCATTACAGTCTGTTGGAAGCGTACAAGTTTTTAGTGGTCATATAACTGAGGATATGATCTATCAAGAATTTATAAGGCTTGGAATGCAAGAGTTTATTGCAAATGATCTTTCTAAAAGATATTACCATAATGAACTTACTTACAAAGATATTGAGTATTTAGAAAATAATTTTAATTTTAGATTTGAAAAACTAGAAGAGAAGATTGATGGTGTTGAGAAGAGATTAGAAGAGAAGATTGATGGTGTAGAAAAAAGATTAGAAGATAGAATTAATAGTGTTGAGAGTAATTTGAATTTAAAAATAGAGATGACAGAACGTAGCTTAAAATCTGAAATCACATCTGTAAGAATTGAACTAGATAATAAGATAGATAATGTAGAGAATAATTTAAATGCAAAGATAGATAATGTAAGAAGTGAATTAAAATCAGATATCAAAGATTTAGATAGTAATATGGACCTTAACAGAATGGAGTTAGATAATAAAATAGATAAAACAGCATCAGAACTTAAGAGTACGTTAAGAGTGCATAATTGGATGCTTGGAACAATTATTACTATGTGTTTAGGAATTTTATTGACACTAATCTTTAAATAAAATCAATGTAAGTTCAATATCTCCTTCTTAAAGTCATATTTAAACAACAAATTTTTTTCACAACCCTTATTTTTTTGTTAAAAATACTTAGCAAAAACTAAGTATTGAGTTATATTTTTTATGGTTAAAGGTTAGAAGAATAAATGAGATTAGATTTCAAATTTCATGCTAAAGATCTATACAAGTATTCAATATTCTTTAGAAATTACATCTCAAATGTAGCAGAAGACGTTCTTAAGAATGGGATCATTTTAAATAGTGTAATGCCTACTTCTTTGTCTATTGAAGATGCTCTAGATGCGTTAAAAATAGAATTAAAAGCAACATTATTTCAGTGCATAATCAGTTATCGTTTCAATGGTGTTGGGTATATTTTAGTTAAAACAGAAGACCAACTACAAGATTTACACTTAGAAGTAAATAAAGAATTTCCTACTGGATTTATGTATCTTGATTATAACAGTGTTCGTGATGAGGGGCCTGATGCTACTTATATAACATACAATTTGAAAATAAATGAAAACGATCAGATATCTTATAAGGAAATAAAAATTCATAAGAGTAGAGTAATAATACACTCTAATTATGACTATATACTTAAAGCATACAGTCCATGTTATACCCAAAGCTTTTTGCTTAATATATATCTTTTTGAACAAATATATAAAGAAATAGAAAAGAGAATAGAGAGTCATAATTTTCTATTTTATAAAGATGAATCATTAGTAGAATTACAAGATGCTTTAGTTAATGCTAAAACATCTCTAGATCTTTTAACTAAGGGTGTTGATAAGGGAAGTTTATTTACTAATATATTTAAAAGGAATGATGATGAGCATATAAGAAAGTTTAAAGGTGTAAATAATGAACTTGAAAGAGAACTATATAGACTTAGAAATAATTTAAATAATGACGGCATATTTTATAGTGGTACATCAGATGCTTCACTTGAAGTTATTAAGTATGACATAACCTATTTAAAAGAGGCTTTAGCATTAGTAAAAGCAAAGATAGGAGCTGATACTAAGGAGCCTTTAACTAGAAGCTTTAATGAACAAGTTAAGGGGCTTGGTAGTGATGGTAAAGGGGACAGATCTAACTATTACGACTTTTTAAAAGGTGTTCAAGAAGAGTTAGAAATTAATTGCAATAGTAAACTTAATAAATATTATTATTTAGACATTAGATTTAACTCATTGCATATGCTCACTGAAGAAGAAAAGTATGAAAGAGATTCCAAACTTATAGAATTAACCCTTAAATACAAGGAATTAGAAGCAAGTAATACGTTAAGTAAAAGTGAACTTGAGACTTTAAGATCAAAATTATTTTTTTATGAAAGCTAAAAGGAGAGTTTATGAACCAAGAGATACAAGAAAATGTAGACAGTACACAAGAAGATACTTTAATTCAAAATACAGAGGGTAATAAAGAGAATACAGACAGTATTACTTTAAGTTTAAAAGAATATGAAGAATATAAGGCATATAAAGCATCAAAAGAATCTGAAGGTAAGAATTTAACTATTAATGAAAGGATATCAAAAGAACTTTCAGAGTCACAAGCGCGTTTAGAAGAAGAAAATAAATTATTAAGTGAAGCTTCTCGTATTAATGAGATTGATAATTTAGCTCGTAAGCATTTAAGTAGTCATTTTAATAAAGAGACATTACTTGCTAAGGGATACTTATTAAAAGACATAATGCAAGCACAGCGTAGGGAGCTTGTTAGAAAATATGTACCCATTGAAGAGATTTATGCTATTGCTAAGGTAAGAGATACTAGTCATCTAGATGGTGAATTACTTGAACAACTTGTAAACCTTGCTAAAGTAAACATAAAGAAAAGAATACAATCTACAAGTGTCAATTCAAAAGGTGAGATTAAACTAGCCTTAACAAATGAGGATATCTCAATCTTAGATTCTAATTTTACTCCCCAAAATTTTAGTGAGTTTAATATTTCTATTGCTAATGCTTATAAAGAAAAAAGAAATCAATTTTATAAATCTAGAAAGCAAAAAACTGCTTAAGGAGCAACATATATGTCAGATACCAATATAACACAACTTAAAAAAGATTATGATGCCAAAGTAAAAGAAATACAAGCTTTAATGAAAAATCCTAATAGAGATGCTGGGCTTTTTCATGTAGATATAGGTTTTAAAGACAAAGGTGTACACTTTGCAAATCAAGGTGGTACTCTAACTAGCAGTGTTGACAAATTAGAAAATTATCCCGTTAAAGGATACCCATACAAACGTGGCGTTAAGCTATCTTACGAAGCAAATGATAGTGATGAGCCTTGTGTTGAAGCCGGGGGTGGTAATGATCTATATGGTATATGCATAGATATTGATGAGTTTACACAGACTGCTACAGTGATACCAATAACAAATAACTTTACTGGATATTTAGTAGTAAAAAAGGATAGTCAAAGTCAAATTACACCTGATGTCAAGGTTAAATTTGATTCAAATGGAGAGATTGAAAATGACAGTGGTTCAAACACAACTATAAATGGTGTTGCCTTATCAAGTGCATTTAAAATCAATGATAACCTTTACATAGCACTTGTAAGTATATTTGGGAACAGAGGGTATAAATAATAGTGAGTAACAAGGGTAATCAAAATCCAAGCTTAGTACCTAATTTGGGACATGGAACACTTGAACCCGATATGTATGCTGGCATGGATGATAATGAACTGATTGAGACTTTAAAACAACAGTTACAACAAGAACAAATAAAAGAAGATGATGAAGACAATGATGATGAACAAAAAGACGAAGAACAAGGAGAAGAATTACAACAACCTTCTAGAACAAGAGGACGAAGTAGAAGAAAAAGGCAAGCAGCAGTACTTGAAACTGATGAGGGTAAGTCATTGAAGGACGCTATATTAAAGTTAAAAAAATACTCTAAAAGTTTTAATTATGATGAAAGGTCAGTATTTAAAGCTAAAATTGATTTTAGAGATAAAAACTTAACATTTGATGCTATATCTCAATCTGTATCAAGTAGTACAGATAAGTTAGAAGAATACCCTGCTATAGGATTCCCATACAAGCGTGCGGTTAAATTAAAAATTGAAACTTCAAAATCTGATGAAGTTCAAGTTGAAGTATCTGATGGTAAAAATATGTATGGAATATGCATAGACATTGATGAGCATACTAATGTAGCAACAGTAATACCTATAACAAATAATTTTGAAGGGTATGTAATTGCTAGCAGTCCTTCAGGTATTGAAATAGGAAATAAATTAGATTTCAATTCAGATGGAGAAGTTATTAAAGCATCTAATGATTCACAAGTATCAATTAAAGCTATTGCATTATCAAATGTATTTACATTAAATCTTACTGATGACACATCTAAAAAAGAACAAGAGGATTATAAGCTGTATTTAATAAAGATAGCCATTTATGGTAATAAGGCCGTTTCTTGAAGTAAAGCAAAAGGTTAGGAGGTTAAAGTGTCAACAAACATAACTCAGTTAGTAACTGACTATCAAGAAAAACTTAAAAAAATAAAAAAACAAATGAAAAACCCTACTAGTGATGCTGGAACTTTTAGTAATAAAGTTGATTTTAGGGATAAAAATAGACATTTACAAAATCAAGGTGGTACTGTAACTAGTAGGCATGACAAATTAGAGAATTACTTCTTTACAGGCTATCCATATAAAAGAGGAGTAAAGCTAGTTGTAGATACAGTACAAAACAATCAACCACATTATGAACCTCATGTTGAAGTTGGTGGTGAGGATGACATTTATGGCATATGTACAGACATAGATGAGTTTACTAATACTGCTACAGTAATTCCTATTACAAATAACTTCCAGGGGTATTTAATAGCAAAAGAAAGCAGTGGCATAAAAAGAAAAGACAAACTTAAATTTGGTACAAATGGTGAGCTTGAAAAGGATAGTTCAAATAATGGAAAAATTAATGCCATGGCATTATCAGATGTAATCGAACTTGATACTGAAAAAAAGCTTTGCATAGTAAATGTAGCTATTTATGGTAATAAAGGTAAACCAAGTTAATAAGTTAAAGGAGGTTAAAGATGTCAGAATTATATGATCAAAATTATTATGCTAAAGAGATAGCAAATATATTTAATGAAGTAAAGTTACCAATATTTTATAATTGGTTTTCTAGTGAACAAATTGAAGATGTAGATTTAAAGACAGGGTACTTAAAAACAATAAAATGGGATGCCTTTCTTAATGCTAATCCAACAACATTAGTAAATGAAGTTAATACTATTGCTACTATTGGTTTTCGTTCAGAAGCAGTTAGACTTAATTATCTCAAATTACAATATAAGTTTAGACATTTAAAGCAAACTTCTGAAGGATTTTATAAAAATAATGATTATGCAGGTGATGTAAATAATAATTTACTTCCATTTAGGGAAGCATATAAGCTTGCAAGTAATGAAATTATTAAACTTATAAATCACTTTATATTGACTGGTTCTGTCTCAATCCAAAAAGATGGTAAGAATCAAAAACGTATGCTTCCTAATATGTATGGACTGCTTAATATGCCAGATCAAGTAAAAGAAGAAGTAAGCAATGGTGATAAAGAAAAGATGGATAAGATCTTTGAAAAAATTGAAGCAGGACTTGCAAAATTAGAACTTGGTGATGAGTTTTCTACTCCATTTATGGTACTAGTTGATCCAAAAACAAGTTTAAAATTAGTTAAACCATATGCAATAACGAATACTTCAACATCATCTAGTTCTCATACATATTCTTCAACTGATTCATGGGAAGATTTCCTTATCAAGACTATTAAAGCTGTTAATAATAGACAAGAAGTATATATCCAAACATCTAACTTACTCTCAAATCAGATATTAATTTACCCATTAAATTCAGAATTAATTAAATTTAAACCAAGTAAGTATATGCTACCAATGCCAAATGAACAAGTTGATAAAGATTCAACTGATATTGCACATTCATACATTGATTTTGTTTTAGGGGGTCTTATTGCAACAGCAAAGAGCATATTAAGAGTTGATATTAAGCAAAGTTAATTATTAGTAGAAGAGGAGTAAATATGTCATCAGAATTGCAAACACTTCATAGTAAGATATTAAGTTTACTTAATTTAAATGAAGAAGTATTGTCATTTACTCAGTTTGAAACTTATACAGAATTACTTGAGATGATAATAACTACCAAAGGCATTAATGCTGACATGCTTACCTCCTCACATCTGATATTACTACTTTATTACTATATAGGTTGTAAACTAAATCAAGCCGGTGTGATACGTGAATTTGGTCTTGATCGGATAAAGAGTGAGAAGATTAATGATCTTGAAATTTCATATCACCCTATTGGTAATGAATCTAATGCAAACACAAGTTTTTGTAGTCAGTTTGAATCTTTACTTAGTAGTCTTAAAATCCAAACAACTAATCCACCTTGTTGTATAGGAATCCTCAAATGATGACACATAATAATAGTATTAGAACTAGACTAGCAAGCTCAGCATCAAGAGTAATCTCTTACTTTAAGAATGAAGAGACATTTAAGCTCTATAAAGGCACTTATGCTTATTTAGAAGACTTATCAGATTATCAATTGACATATGATAAGAACAACTTTGAGCAGTTTACAGGCGTATTTTTCAGTATAGAATCAGATGAACTTACAAATTTATATGATTCCAATCTTTATGATATAAAGTCGCTTCATAAACTTTATACTACATCTAATTTAGAGTTTGAACTTAAAGATAGAATATCAGATTCTAATATGTTTTATGAAATAGTGAGTATTGACTCTAGTATTGGCTATCTTACTATCATTTTGAAGGTAATAGAATGGAAATAGAGATTGAGATTGGTTGGTTTGATAAAAGAAATGCAAAAATTGCTCGTATGCATGAATTTGGTAGTAGCAAATTACCTTCAAGATCACACTTATATGCTGTTGCTAATGAAATGGGATTTAGGGAAAACATAGACACAATTTATATAAGAAATTGCTTTATGCAAAATCCTAAAAAAGGTATGCAAGCTATAGCCGAGGCCTTTATAGCTTATTACACTAATTATGTAATTTCAAACAAAGTAAAACCTCAAATACAAGCTAAAACCATTGCATATAAAAAAAGAAAAGGATCATCTTATCCAACATCAACATTAATTGATACTGCAAATATGCTTAATTCTATTAGTTATAGGATAAACTAGTGATACTCAATATTAAGGTTATACATACTTGTTTACTAGATTATCTAAAAAGTTTTAAAGAAGTCATTAAGAACTTAGGAATAAGCTTAGACATAATTCATACATATAATCATCCATACATGTCTAAACACACTACTAAGCTTGAAAATATATGTGCAGTTAAATTTGAAAATATAGATAACTTATTAATACCAAATTCAAGATGCGGTGAATTTTACTCTAATGTCAATGAGTTTAGTTTGCATTTTCAAATATTTATTTTAAGTCAAGTTATAGATTCTAAAGATAGGGATTCATATTACACAATGCTTCAAATTTATAGTTTGTTAACTGATTTTATTTATGAGAATACTTGTAAGTTAACACTAGAACAAGAAGAAGATGATAAATATTCACTTCAAGTTAACTTATATATCTATCCTACAACAAATATGCAAAACAGTGGACTTATTAAAATTGATTCCAATTATAGCAATGTTGCTTATTGTTGTAGTCAAAACTTTAAAGCTAATGCACAGATTATACAAAAATTAAAGGAGGCTAATATTGCCACAAGACACAATTAACGTCAATTTAACTCATCAGGCCTTAGATATAAAACATGTAAATTATTACCAGCCCTTACTTGTGTATAAAACAGATAAGATTAAACTTAATACTTCAACACCTAAGGTTAAGATATTAAACTTAAATATAAATAGCTTTACAAAGCAAATTGATGCACTTGAAAAAGAAGGTAGCAACGGTGATGATGAATTTAACAAGGAAAAAGCCTACCTAAAAAAAGCAATACAAGCATTCTTCTCAGCAGGCGAGCAAGGCTTAAGATCAGTTAAACTCCTTATATATAAAGAGGGTACAGAATCAAAGGAAATTAAAAACCAGTTACAAGAAAACAGATATACTTTTGTTGTTCTTATAAATACTTATAAAGATAATACCGACGGTGGCGATGGCCTTACTGTATATAAAGATGACTATCAATATTTTAAAGAAGATAAGCACTTTTTTGTATTCGCAACAAAAGAATCTGAAATAAAAGAGTTATTTAAAGATAGTACTAACTCTAAAGCCAAAATTATTGTTATTCATTCTAAAAAAGAAGAACATTTACATTTAAGATTTATATCTAAATACTTACATGAAGCTAGTATATTTCATTCAACCAATCCTTATGGACTTAAGTTCAGTGGTATGAATCCCATTACTGATAGTGGTGATATTGACAAACTTAGAAAAGCTAATATTAATTTTTACTCATTGCTTAATGAAACGGGTCTTGATGGTGTTAAGGCATTTAAAGAAGGTGTAACTCTTGAAGGAGCTGCAATTGATGAATTATTTACTTATCACTATATCAAATATGAGCTCACCTTTGAACTTATTAGGGTATGGAATGTTAATAATAGACAAAACAGTAAATTATCAGCTTTACAACTTGATGGTAAAAAAGATAATGCATATACTACTGCTATTGAATGTAAACTTAAGAGTTTCATTGATAAAGGTATGATTGTCTCATACTCAGATCTTCACATTGCCATACAGTCAAGTTCAAGCTTAAAACTTTTACTATCACTAAATATTGTTTACAACTTTAGTATGAATAGCGTGCTTCTTAATATTACTTCACAAGACATTAGTGATTATTTAAATACTTTATCCAGTTAAGAGGAGGGTTTAAGCTTTGAATAATTTATATAAATTAACAGATGTTTATTTTTCAATAGGTGGTAGGCAAATTAACAGTGGAAAATTAGAATTTACAAGTGAACCTACAACAAGAGCAATAATTAGCAATGAAGACAGAGGCCTGCCCGTTATTAGTCTTAGGGATCCTAAAACCATTACTTATATATTCAACATTGAAGTTACGCTTGGTAGCCAAGATTACATTTTACTTACACAACTAGCAGATGATCAGTTTTATAACATGAACATAAGTAAAAATGACAAGATGTTAGATCTTGTATTTAATGATCGTATTTCAACAAAAATTATTAGTAATACTGCTGTATTTACAGAAGAACCCTCTAGAAGCTACTCATCTGAAGCTGAAAAGGTTACTTTTGAGATCAGAGCAATTAATTGTGAAAAAATAACCAAAATAAATTAAAGGACAGATAATGATTACAAGATATAAAATGCAAATTTTAAGTAAAGATAAAACTTATGAGTACCAACTAAAAGTATTACCAATGTATGAATGGGATTCTATATTAGGATTTTCACAAAATGAAGGCACCCAAAAACTGAACGAAATTAAATATTTAAAGGAAATTACCAATTTAATGATAAAACCAGGATTTTTAGATGAATTTTATCTTATTTTGGATAATAATAGAGAATTTGCTACTTATTATAAAGATTACCTTGTAGCAATTATATACTGTGTAGAGTTTAATATATTTCATTTAGATCCCGAATTTAAAAAGCCATCTTTTATTTTCCTTAAAGAATATGAAAATAATGTTGGAGACTTTGTTCAATTTGATTATATAAATGACACAGAATTTAATTATGAACACGTTGTAAATAAGATAAAGGATAATAATCAAGATAGGATAACCTTATGATTACTAAAGATGCTCTTCAGTTTATAAAAAGTCTACAGACTACTAGAGAACGCTATTTTGCTTTACTTGAAGAAGTTAAAAAAAATAAATACTGGCTACCAATATTTACAAATGTATGCTCTTACAATGAAGTTAAAAGCATGTTTTATGATGAACTCATGGAAGTTAATAAAATATCTGAAGCTAAGTTAGAAAAACAAATATTAGAACTTATTCTTTCTAAGTGAGGATACGTGTGAATGATAAATTTACAATCAAATTTAAAGGGGTCTTAGATCACGCAGCAACGCGCAAATCATTAGAAAATGATATATCCAAGTTAGAAAATCTAATCAAACCCAAACGAACATCACTTGGAAGTACAAAAGACTTTATTAAATATAACTTACAAGAAAAAAAACGCGAACTTAAAAACCAAACCAAATATGAAAAATTAAGAGACAAAGTAGAAAAGTTTAGACTTAGTGAAACTAAAAAACTCATAAAGCAAGGCTATACATTCCAAAAAGCACAACGTGAAGCATTTAAACGTTCTACTATGTCATCAGAAGATTTAAGAACATTAGAATATAAAAAATTAAAAGAAGAGAGTAAACGAAAAGGTAAGTTAACACAACAAAATAAAGTAGGAATTGGTATCCCAAGTATTGCAATAGGAACTGCCATTGGAAATATAGTATCTCATGCTATAAAAAAGGTTTCTTCTAATACTCTTGGATTTGCAAAAGAAGCTATAAAAGAACAAGCTATTGCAAAAAGATTTAATCTTATAAATTCTAGGATATTTGAAAAAAACGAAAAAGCAAGCTTAATGAGTAATCTACATGGCATGAAAACATTTGAGCAAACCAAAAGCATAGAAGAATTCTTAAGCAAAGCTGGTGTCATTAAGGGTACCCTTGCTAACTTGGGACTTGATAATGAAAATAATGTATTAAAATCTGTGGAACTTGCTGCTAAGCTTAAGGCAAGTGGTATTGCTTCAAGTGATGACGATGCTATATCTTCTGTGATTGAACTTCTAAGTGGTAAAGGTAATGCAATTTTTACAATGATGAGTCAGTTTAAAAAAGTTAGAAAAGATTATCTTGAACAATCACAAATGCAATATGAACAAGGAGCTACTCTAGACTTAAGCTCTAGAACCAAAATGATAGAAAAGATACTAAAAGACTTTAACTCTTTAAATATCACGCAACATGCAAGTGCTGCTGATAAAGCAGTAAGCAATATTTACAAATTAGATGATGAGCTTAAAGAACTAACTGCTAAGGTTATGGATCCTTTAGTAAAAGTCACTGCGGATCTACTCGCATGGCTTAAAGACTTTAAGTTTAAAACACATATCGTTGATCCCTTAATAAACGGAATCAAAAATATTTTTTCTTTAGATATCTTAATTGCAAGACTTAAATCAATACTTCCTAAATTCTTAGGAGGGGACGGTGGTGAGAGTCTAGCTAAACTTCAAGAAGAATCAGATAAATCTGTATCTACACCATAATTTAACTTTTAAATGAGGAGGGTTACTTAAATATTGAACAATAATACATTATCACCACATGAAATATTTCAAATAATTAGAGATGTTTCAACCCAAATCTTTGCTTTATTTAGTACTGATAACTTTATAGTTCTTTTTCCAAGACCCGATCTTAAAGGAATGGGATACCTTCCACAACTATTTTTTATTAAACCAAAGTCTGAACTTATTACTAGAACTTATAACACAAGTTGTTCTAAACGTCCTGTTATCAATTATTATTCTAGAAAAGCTGAATATGTAAGCTATAATCCAACTCTAACAGCCGAGACTATATCACTCTCAGGTGGCATCTTAACAAATTTATATAAAGAAATGTTAACACCGCTCAAATCAAGTTATTTTGGTAATTGTCTACTCGAATTTGATAGTAATTTGGTAAAAGAACAACTAGCATCTAGACTACAAGCTCAAGTACCATTTACTGCTTACAGTCCATCATTTGGTATTAAAGATTTGGTTGTTATAAATTCAATCACATTTAAAGATACTCCTTTTATTGATGAAGTTGAAGTTAGTCTCAATATGGAGGTTATTAAAACATTTTCATTAAGAAAATATAAAGGATAGCTTAATGATATTACTCAAGTATGACTTTAAAATTGAATTTTACTCTACTATTAACTCATCCAATTCTGATATTACGGGTGAGGCTATAACTGAAGATGTTCCTAAAATTGTTATAGATACACAAGATGGTATACACATAGATATTTCCATATCTAACATTTATTCAAGCTATAATTTTGTAAGAGCAAAACAAGCAAAGCTAGTACTTTGGAACTTGCCATTAGATTTTACTTCTGATGTAAAAGAAGGAGATGTTGTAAAAATATTTTATAAAAAATATGCTCATGAAAAAGAATTTGAATTTATCATGGCAGGGTATCTTGGCGTTCCAATGAGTACTGATTATCCTAGTGGTGATTTTAGTGTAGAACTTGAGATTCACTTAGCCTCAAAAAGTAATTTTTTCAATCGTGAACTTAAAACTAAACAATTTAAAGGTATGAGTGTAGAGGCTGCTATTAAATCAGCTTTCCCAAATAGAAATATTATCAATATGAGCACTGATGACAAGCTTAGAGTCATTGAAGAAAACTTTTACGCAACAACTCCAAAAGAATTTATAGAAAAACTATCTAAAAAATATGTCAAAAGCGCATTAGCAGACGTTGGTAATGGAATAGACAAAGTTGAATGTAATTTTATATTTACAAACTATATGAAAACTGGTCCTTCTACTCATTATGAAAAACTTGAAGATTACGGACTGCAGTTTATACCTCAACAAGAAATAACATTAGGTTCTAACCGTAATATAAGGCTCATATATTGGAAAGCCAAAGTAACTTATACACATAAGTTAAGAGTTGGTGATAAAGTATCATTTATCGATTCTCTTGGAAATACAATCAAGAACACCATTAGTGAAACAAATGCTACACTTAGTAATTCTAATGAATGCTCACTCATGCTTAAACTTTATGATGACTCAAATGGTGTTCAAATTTAAATCATAATTCAAAAGGAGATACATATGCACTCTAACTACGAATTTTATAGAATGAATCAAAATCTATATGGATCTGCCCTAACACAAGAAGAAATAAAAAAATGGATATTCAATAATATCTTCATTACTAAAATAGGTAAAGTTAAAACCTTTGATCCAAATTCACAAAAAGGTGTTGTAATAATTGAAGAATTTGATAACATCGAAATTGAAACACAAAACATATCAAATATTAACATAAACCCAAATGAAGGTGAAATGGTATTATTACTTCAATCTAATATCAACCTTTTCAATCACGATGATAATATTAACTTTGACAAAAATCATTTCTATATATTAAGTATTATAAATCCCAAATATCTAGAAATGGCTTGTGATGATATCAAATTAAAAACCATTAATAAAATTGATATTAAATCTAACAATCAAATCAACGCAAATTCTGATCACGATATCAATCTAAATGCAAATCAAAACATCAACATTAATTGTGTCGATTTTAGTATTAAGGCTGAAGATGATGTTGTAATTAAAGCTAATGATGACATTGATATTAATTCAAATTACAATCTTGATTTAATAGGTAAAAATAAAGTTCGCATTAAATCTAATAATAAAATTGATATAAGCAACAATTCTGAAACTTTAAAAAGTATTTTAATTGATATAACATACGCTATTACTAATTTAAGAGTTACTGGTCAAGCTATTATAGATGAATCTAGTAGAGCTGGTCTTTATAGTCTTAGAAACAGAATTTATGATTTACTTGGTTAGATTTTTGCTAAAATAGTTATATATTTATTTTCGTGGTTAAAGGTAATAAAGATTGGATATCAAAATTAATAACAACTTCGATTTAATATTTAACAATGACTTAAATATCATAGATGGTGTTGAAGAACAAAAACAACGCTTGTTTATATTCCTTAAAACACTAAAGGGAAGTATATCTTACGCACCCCAGTGGGGACTTGACTATTTATATCTTTTAAAAGTATGTAAATTAGGAAAGCTAAATCAAATTAAAACATACTTTTACAATATAGTTAATGAATTACAAATTAATCTTGTAGGAATCAAAGTTGAAATTAAACTTAAAAAATTAAATATTACATTTTACTTCCCAGGTGATTCACTTGAAACGGTTATTAATACATGAGTATCATATTTGATCCCAATTTTGGAATTTTAAAACAAAATATTTCCCAAATCGTAGAGACTAAAAAAGAATATTTAATGCAAATGTATAATGTTGTAATAAGTGATGACCCATCTTCAATTTATAATATTATAGCAACCTCACTTTCAATTGTAGAAGAACAGATCATTAATGAACTTAATTTATTTTTTGATAAAATGCAACCCGGTGGAGAATTTTTCCAAATTATTCAAAAATATATAACTTCAAATAGTATTACCCAACCTGGAGTAATAAAAGCATTACTTAACCTAGATAAAGTTGAATATGCTAATCTTACAAGTGAAGCTGGTAAGGTTAAGATATATCTACTCTTAAATGAATCTGTATTAAATACATCTAAAGATCAAATTCAAGATTCTAAATTTAAAGCCAATCTTTGGAATATGCTTTATGAAACTGTTCCTAGTGGTACTAACCTTGAAGGAGATATTGAAATTGATGGCATGAATGAAATAAATCAAAAAAAAGTATACAAAGTCACACTTGGTAAGAAAAAGTATCTTTATCTTAAAGTTAAATACAGTCTAGATATTAAAAACCATACTTATCTTAACATTGATAAACAAATACGAAATATCTATGATCGCATCATCAAAAACAATTATTCTGATATGGGTATTAGCTTTGAATATCAAGATTTCCTTGCTCCCGTTAATGAAATTAAAGGTATTAAAAGCATGAAAATATTTGCAGTAACTAAAGATGATACAAGTACAAACATATCAGATTTAAGTAGTGAATTTAATAGTAATGAAAATAAAGATATTACTGTACAACCTTCAGAGTTACTTGTATTTGATACTACTCATAGATTAATCATTGATATTGAAAGTTAGGAGCTAAATTTTGAATCAACTTGGGTTTACTCGAAATAGTCAACTTGATAAGTTTATACAAAATGAACTTAACTTTGCTAATGTAATGCTATCTGAACTTGTAAGTCTAAATTCTAACTTTACTGGACTACCAATTAGTAAACACTGCACATCTAGATTCATTGCTACTTGGCTATCTAAGATATTTAATATATTTTATGTTGAAACACAACCTGTTCAAGATCTTACAAAAAATATTGATAGTATTATTTATGCATTAAAACACATTGGTACTGACGCATCTTTTACTAAGTTATTTAAAACTTTTCTTAATGTTGATATTGAAATTACAGTACCAAGTGATGGTGTTATTAATATAAAATTACTAGGTGCTGTTAAAACAAACTTTACTGCTAAAATCTCACCTAGTTCTACTACTAATAGAAATAGAAAAATCAAATTATGTTATAAAAAAGAAAATGAAAATATCCAATGTAAAATCTTAATTTTTCACTTCCTTCCTAAAGGATATGCTGAATCTATTTACACGTTCCTAAAAAACTTAATACCAATTGGAAGGGCCTTAAAATTATATGACATGGAAAATAAGGAAATTGCTAAATTTAATATTTAAAAGGAGTTTGTATAAATGAGTGACCAAGACGATTGTATTCAAATTAAAGATTTAAATAGACTTGAATCAGTTAAAAATACTGATTTATTACTACTCGATGATGGTATTTCAAGTTGTAATGCTATTACTTTTGAAAATTTCCTTAAAACTACTAAAGAAAAAACTTTTAAAGGTGAAGGACTTACTTATTTTAAAGAAATTATTAAAAGTACTATTGCTACAGAATTACAACAAGATGAGGATTTTATAAATCAAGTTTACAGTAAAATACTTAACAAATTTTTAAATGATGACTCTAGTAGTATTTCAAATACATATAGTAAAGTTAAAGATAAACTTGGAAGTGGATTATCAACATATAGTTTAAGCAAAGATGACTACTTTGTTACTTTAAATTACAGTTCACTGCAAAAAGCAAAAATACCCGAATACTTAACAGGAATCCCTTCAGAGTTCAATTCAACAAGAGAAGGAACCACAAGCTCATCCATTTATGAATCTTCACTTAGAAGGCAAGCTTACAGATTAGACATGACATCACAGTATTCAAATCAAGATGTAACTCTTGTTTTCTACAGCTCTGATGATGACAAGCCTATTTACTTAGATATATATGTTGATGTTTCAATTTATGCTGGAAATAGCAGTGTCAAAAAATATGTGTATCTTAAATATTCTAGTGAATCACAAAAGTCAATTATCTATGAACGCGGGGGTAGCAATATGACTTTAAATGATTATTCTCCTCTTTTTAGAGGTTGGTATATTCAAAAACGTTTATATAAAAGTGGTAGCTATGTACCTGCCTTAGTAAAGTTATAAATTAAATAGCAAAAACTATTTTTTGATATATAGTTGTAGCTACATAATTTTAAAGTGAGGTTAAAGCATAAATGAATGATACAAATATAAATAATTTAACACAGCTTTTACTTGGTATTGATGGCAATAAGTTACTTGTTATCTCAGGTTTAATCCTAGGGCTGGCATTTTTATTAAAACCAGTACTTAAAGACATTTTAAATATCTTATTAGATAAGTTTAAAACACAATGCAAACAAAAAGACAAAGATGAGAAGGAGGGGTTATGATACTTGCAAAGCAACATCTAGATACTGCTTTAGAGTCAATATCCAATTTAATTGATACACTTTCAAACTTCAAAGACGGCAGTTTCAATGAGAATGCTCATAAAGCATTTTCACTATTGTGTGAATTTTATTTAGAATATGAACAAATCTACACTAAAAATATGGAAATACTAGATAATGCATTAACTCCACAAATCAAGTTGGATCTTGAACCTATCCAAACCAAAATAAAAGCATTTATAGACAAAGTCAATAGCAACCCAAATAATATGAAATTGCCTTCACAAATTACATATCACGAAAAGGAGACAAAATGAAATTAAGTACTGCTAAAACCAGTGTTGAAATTCTAAACAAATTTACAGATATCATCAAAAACAATAACCAAAATAAAAACACTGCTACATACATTAATATTTTCACTAAAGTAGTCAATTACTTTTACTGTCTATATGAAGCTAGTGTATATCAAATGGAACAAAAGGAAGCTATCAAACTATTATCTGAAATTGAAGAAATACTAAGAATTAATATTGAAATAATAGAAACTGCTGATGAGTATGATGAACTTTCAAAATACATATCTCAACTTAGAGCTAAACGCAACAAAATAATGAGTACTTACATCAAAATGTTAAAGGAGGCCTAATTTGAAAAAGCTTATAAATTTAACTTTTTTAACACTTATCTTCTCATGTACAACCATAGCATCACTAACAGAAGAACCAACGCCACCTAAGGAACAAACTCTTACAGAGTTAAATGCATATGAAGCAAAGTTATCTGATTATGTTATGTATTTACAAGTATTTTTAACTAGAACAAAGAAAAAGGTTAATGACCCAAAGTATCCTAAGTTTACCTACTTTGATGCTTCTACACTTAAATCAAATCATACAATTGAAGATTTAATGTTTAATATAAATTTATTTCAAAAATATATTCAAGTCACTAAACCTATTGTACAAATAGTGTACAACAAGTATTCGAAATTAAAAAACTAAATAAGTAGAATAAGATAAGCCTTGAAGGCTTATCTTTATAAATAAATAGAGGTTAAAATTACACACCCTATTTACATAGGTAACTAAAATTCTCATCACTAGCTATAGATCCAAAAAGCCTTAATGGACTTTGACCATATTTAGGTTCTCTACACACTAGAAATTTAGAAAACCCTTCTACAACTCCTGGATCAGACTCTGTTTTTTTTAAATAACAATTTAATAATCGTGTCCAGTACTCTACTGTTTTAAGCTCTGGTTTGTTTTCAAAATAATTAAGTATATTAGAATCATCATCTTCTTGTAATTGATGTAAAAACTTATCTATCATTTCTAGACTATCAAAAGGAGTATTATCTAATTGTGAATGCATTCTCTTAGATGCTTGAAGTAAATTCTTGTAATAATAATATTTAGAAGGTACACGCTTAACTGTTTCATTGCTAAAAAGCATAGAATCATGACTAATGGATTGCATTTTCATTGTCGATTTAGAATCGGTTGTTTTAGTATTCTCTATTTTTTGTATATTTTGTTCTTCACAAATCATGTCCACATCTCCTAATTCTTCTCTTATATATGGCATACTCTCGAGACCTGCTCCTGGCAAGGTCCTACATAAACAACTGACTGCACATTTCCTTAACATGAATATTTGTTTATCTCGCCATATAGGTGTGTTCTTATAATATTCACTAAGTAAGATAGAAAAACTGTAACGACTACCATCATCTGATTTGAAATAAGCTGTACACTGTAAATCTTCTCTCTCTACTATATTACCTTTAAAGTCAAATTTACGTGTTTTAACTGGCTCTTCTTTAAACTCAAGAGTATATCTATTATACCCAGCCTCGTATGCTCGTATAAGCAATGTTTGATATGCTACAACAACTGTATAACGTCCATTAAAAGGAATTATATATGCTTCTTTTTTAAAAGGATTTAGATTGTTTATCTGAAGAAGTGTTAAGATTTCCCTCTCTGAAGCAAAGTCCATTCCTTTAAGTCCATACATACTCTTATATGCTTTCCATACTTCATAAATATTATTTGAATTCATTTTATCTGCTATTGTATTAATAGTAGTGGATATTTCACCTCTTGTTATACTATATTCTATCTTTGCTTGATTTTCATTTGTTACTATATTTTGACTGCTTGTTACTGTATCTTTAACCTCTTCTCTTTTTAAGCTTTTATTTGCTTTACCCATCTTATTTTTTATATTTTTCATACTAATCTCCAGCATAGTTTTTACTAATATAAAAATATATTATAATAAACAAAAATTTTTGTCAAGTTATTTAAAATAAAAAAGCAAATACTATATAAATAGTAAAACTACGTTTCAAAATTCAAGACAATAAAATTAACTCTTCATTAGATATTCTTTTTCAAGAATGCCTAATGAAGAGTTAAAATCTATCATGTTGATAAACTTAATAGGATACGTATGAATCACGAATCCTATATAAATGTATATATCAAACTCAATATAAAATCAACTCTTCATTAGATATTCTTTTTCAAGAATGCCTAATGAAGAGTTAAAATCTACCATGTTGAAAACTTTGCTGGATTTATATGACAAATACAAATCCATTTATATAAATATATATACCAATCCTACGATAAAATCAACTACTTTCGCAAAGGACAATCAATACTATATAGTTATTCTCTTATTTCCTTGAGCTCTCAAATTCATTTACAAATTCTTTAAGCAAGTCTTGTTTTTGCAAAAAAAGTCTATCTAAAATAAAACCCGTAAGCTTTGCATTTTTCTTATAAAAATCATAACTATTTTGATTTTTAAGTTGAAACCTTAATGGTTTTATTAAGTTTTCTTTTGAACGATTTTTCTTTACATCTACTTCCCTAATTTTCCTATAAGCTTCCCTAAATCCAATCTGTTTAATTTCATCCATATTTAATTCACCCATTAACACACGTCTATAAAGCCTTAAATATAAAAATGCTTGACTCCTTCCTATCACAAATTGGGACAAAAAATCTACAAATCTTCTATAACCATCGATGCGATAAAGTTTCTTTTCTCTTATGTTATACAAAATTTCCATAATCTCAATTTTATTATTTATTTCATTTACAGTAATCTTTTTTAGCCTATCTTTATAATTTTGATATTCTTTTTCATCATTTTTGATATTTGATGAACTTTCACCAAATCCAACATTCCTATCATTTAGAATTATCTCTTTCTTGTCCTTTTTTGACATATTATTGCTCCTTTTACGTTGTTTTTCAATATTATAAAAAGTTACGCTAGCGTAACTTTTTATAATATTTTTTCTAAAACCTCTTTAGCCTCTTTATAATAAATATCCTTACCATTAGGTTCATTTAGTTCGTTAATCAAAACTTTAATGCTATTAGCACTATGGATTTTTCCTTTAATTAACAATCCATACTTTCTGAATAACAATTTTTCTATGTCTTTTAAAGTATTTCTATTCTTAATAAATTGACTTTCTATTATAGAAACTTCTATTTTTTTCCTTTTGAAAACATTAAACTCTTCTATTGTATTCATTAGTATAGAAAATGCTTCAACAGACCATCTTTCTAGTTGAACGGGAATTACAATTTTATCTGTAACATTTAAAGCATTATACAATAAAAAATTTAAACCTGGAGATGTATCAATTATTACATAATCAAAATTATGAACAGATAAAATTTTATCCAAACAATTTTCCAACAGCTGCTCTTTATATCTCTCATCTTCTTGTTCAAACTTATATAAAACTGGATGAGAAGCTATGATACACATATTGTCGTTTATTTCGTTAATATATTTATCTAAATTAGAGGCTTTATGTGATTTAAGCATATAATACACGT
Organism: Borrelia coriaceae; assembly: GCF_023035295.1. Lineage (NCBI taxonomy): Bacteria > Pseudomonadati > Spirochaetota > Spirochaetia > Spirochaetales > Borreliaceae > Borrelia > Borrelia coriaceae. The sequence goes on along the minus strand of NZ_CP075079.1, from coordinate 1,458 downwards.
TAACGCCTTTAATTTTTTTTATATGACTTATAAAATAACTGGTTAAACTATTTTGTGGATCCAGATCAATTAGCAATACCTTTTTATTCATGTCTCTTAAGATATAACTAAAAATAATTGTTAATACACTTTTCCCAACACCACCCTTAAGGCTTGCAATTGTAATTATTTCTGGTTTTTTTCTATCCATTTAGTTATAAGGCCTCCATCCGGTAATTTCCTTCCATAAAATTCATATATTTGCCCTTCTAATTTCTTTAATAAAGAAATTAATGTCTGACAATATTTTGTTTTCATTTTTTCACTTCTAGTCAAATAATAAATCCCTTGTATATAACAAAAAACACTGCCTTTTTTAAATCTAAATTCTATATAATAAGCTTTTGAAAAACTATATTTTTTGACTTCTCCATTTTCTTGATATTTTGATATGATATTTTTTATAGGTTTCCTATGGCCATAATAAATACCTAAAAACTTGTCACCATCTCTTAAAGTAAATAAATGGAAAAGCTGTTTTTTATCTCTATACCAACTTCTTAAGATGATATAAAATTTGTCGTTTTGAGTTTCGTTTATTCCGAATGTATAAAAATCTAGCATAATCCTTGTATGATAAAATGTTTTGTCATTTTTCTTATCTATTAGAACAAATAACTTGCTCTTTTTTTGGTTTTCTTCGAATTTTTTTATCTTTAATTTTTTTTCTTCTAACTTTTTTGAGTTTATTATATTTATTTTATATCTCATATTCCTCTCTCAAAAATTTGTTTCTTTATGTAAAAAATTTTTTTCTATTTTTAAGTCATGCAACCATTTTTTTGTTTTCAGCATACTATTTTCATATCTCTTTTTGTTTGTGTTTTCTTTTATTTTATCCAAGTATCTCATTGTTTTCCATTTAGATGTCTCATTTATTAATAAGTCTATGCTACTTGTTGTTTGTTTTTTTTCCTTTTTATTATTAATAATATTATTATTTATATAATGACTGACATTTTTAGTTGCATTTTTAGATTTTGAAATTTTAACTTTCCTATTTTTGAAGTATTCTTTTTGTGTTTCTTTTGTAAATTTGAGTATTTTGTTTATGTCATGTTCGATTATTGTGTCTTTTGATTCAAGCAAACGTTTTAAATTATTGGTGCTGTATTTATTTATTGTATATCTTATGTATGTTCCGTTTCCTTCACCCAGTCTTAATAAAGTTTTTTTAATAATGCCTTTATTGCATAAAAAGGCTAAATCTTTTCTTAAAGTTCTCAGTGTAATTTGTTTAAGGTTATCCTTAATCAAAAAATTATTTAGTGTGTTCAATATAACCGTTTGGTTATACTTAATTAGGTTTTTTTGGAAGTACTTAAGTATTGATATTATTTTGTAATATCTATTGTGAGATTTTTTTAATTGTTTTATGAATGGCTTTGTTTTCTTTTTGTAATTATTATTAATATTCAT
>NZ_CP075078.1 GCF_023035295.1 Borrelia coriaceae | reverse complement strand
TATTAGGCTCCTTGGTTTTTTTTGAATTACTAAATAATGTTAACTCAAAAAGCATTAAAAAGTAAACTGTTTTTTAATAAAAAATTTTTTGTATAAGTTAACAAAAATAATATAACAAAAAAGTTGACAAAAACAGATTTTGCTATATATATTTATTTATAATTCAAAAAAACCAAGGAGTTTCAATATGACAAATCTAAACAAGAATAAGGTAGAGGTTAAGATGGAACAGCTTAGTTTATGCAATCAAAAAAATATCAGTAAAATAAACAAAGTAGGTCGCAAGCTACCAAAAATTGCTAAAAGCGAATATTTTAAGTTTAATAGTAAAGTTGATTTTAGTGTTCAAAGAAAATCTTTAAGGCGTATGGGAGCAAGTGAAGTTGGAAGCATGTTTATTGGTACTGAGCATGTGTCAAGACTTGCTATTGAAAGGGTTTTAAAAGCTATAGATAGGGAAATCCCATTTAAAGATAATTTAAGCATGCGAAAAGGCAAGGTATTAGAAAATTTAGCATTTGATGAGTTTGTACGTATATATTCTGATAACATAGAGGTTTTATACAAAAACAAATATGCTAATGGGATAGATAAGTATAATTACTTCAAAAAGTATGGTAAAAAAGACAATTTAATAGGTTCTACAATTGATGGTTGGTTTATAAATAAAGAAGGTGAATCAGAATTACTTGAGATCAAATGCAGTGATTCTATTGATTTAAGAAGTGCTGTTATTGAATATAATAAAACTGGTAATTTCCTAGAAAATAAATATTTCTTTAAATATTATGTTCAAGTTCAAGTACAGCTTGCATGTACTGGGTTAAGCAAGGGTAATTTGTTCTTCATCATAGGTAATGATGCTATTAACTGTGTAATAGATAGAAATGATGCTTTTATTAGTAAGGTAATGTTTGGTATTGAAAAACTTGAGAGTGAAGTTAATCGTATTGCTAGATATTTAAAACAAAATTGTGATGTCAAAAATATTAATTTAGACGCATTAATTACTCTTATAGATAATTTCTTTAAGGCTAGTTGCTTATATAATGAATTATCTAAATCAAATTACAAGATTGATTTTTTAGATTTTGTAAAGTCTGTTGATTTAGATACTAATTCTTATGAGAATCAACGTTTAAAGGGATGCTTATTAGAGATTAATGATTTACAATGTAAAATTGACAAAGTAGAGAATGATACTAAAAAAAAACATAAGTTAGAGTTAGATAAGATAACAAAGCCTATTAAAGATAAGCTTAAATTATGTATAAACTCAGTTTTAGGAGAATTCTCTTTACTTGAACATATACATTATTATCTTGAAGGCAATCTATTCTCTATAGATACAACTAAGAGAGCTATTAAGGATAGATTTAAGTCTTTAGGTGGTGATATTAACTTCAATTTTGATAGTTTAGATTTAGATAATGATTGGTCTACATCTAGTATAAGTGCTGTTTAGGAGAGGAAACACATGGGCTTGATGATAGTATTATCCTTATTTATATCTTATAAACTTATAAAGTTCTTGTGTGGGCTTTGCAAAAGGATTATAGAAAGAGTTGTTTATAATCTATGCTCAAAACAAGAATTTTTAGCAGACCTAAAACGATTCGAACGTGACTTAATACGCATGGAAATGCTAAGTAGATTAAAAGATAAGGAAAATTCTAATGTTTGATATTAATTGTTTAAGTATGTCGGGTCGTTTAACTAGGGACTGTGAATTTGCTTATTTTGGTAATAAAATTCCTGCTTTAAAGTTTACTTTAGCTAATAATAGGGGATTTAAGAAAGATGATAAATTCACTAACCATTCTCACTTTTTTGATTGTGTTTTATTTGGTAAGAGGTCTGAGAGTTTAATTCAGCTTCTTACTAAGGGAACACAAGTTGTAATTACTGGATCATTGCGTCATGAGAGTTGGTCTTGTAAGCGTACTGGTGAGAATAAAAGTAAGTACAGTATTTTAGTTGATGAGATTCAAGTTTTAACCTCACATAATAATGTTCAAAAAACTAGTTATATTAACTCTAAAGAAGAGTTTGATGAAGATATTCCATTTTAATGATTAGAAGCCAAGGAGTTTAAATTTGGGTAAGGTTATCTCTAAGAGTGAGATTGTAAAAGAAATGATTAGTAATAGTGATGATTTTGAAAATGTTTTATTTAATAGGAAAGATGATGCTGGAGACATTATGTTTGAAAATCTTAATAAGCAAGGGTTTACTGTAAGCAATGCTAAGTGGTGTCTCGATTTATTTTTGGGATTTTGCAAAGAAGATTATGAAGAAGCTTTTGAATGTGGAATCACCAAGATTAATAAGAAGAGTCTTTTTGTAAATAAGTCATTTAAATTATCTATGTTTTTAGATCGGATGTTGTGTTTTTTTAATGAGGCTTTAAGTTTAGGGTTTTCTATAGAGATAGCTTAAGTTTTTAATAAGGAGGTTAAAGGTTAAAGATGTGGGTAAAACAAGATGATCCCAAGCTAGTTCTTCAGATACAGCGCTGGGGATGTTACTTTTTATCTCTTCATTATTACATAGCAAACTTTAAGAAATTACAGTTTAGTATCAATGATATTAATGTTAATTATCACAAGTTTGTTGATTTAGGATATATGAAATGCAATTGTTTTATTTTAAATCCATGCAAAATACTTAAATACTATGGTATTAATAGTGATGTAAGATGGGAACACCATTCTTATAAATGTAAATTGAATGAATTTGAAATAAGTGAAGTTAAAATCAAAGGTATTGAGGGTTATCATTTTATGGCAACTAATAATTCCTTAGTGTGTTATGACTCATTATGTCTTGATGGAAAAGGTAAGGAATATCAAGTTACATCAAAAAGGGTATTTAATAAAATTTGAAATTATTAAATAGAGAAGGAAGTAAGTATAGGTACAAAGCCAACATTATAAGTCTTTTTCCTAAACATACTTTATATATCGAAGGATTTTTTGGTACTGGATCTATATTTTTTGCAAAACCATTAGCTTGTTATAACATACTAAATGATAATTCTAAGTTTATATACAAGCTTTTTTATTTTTTAAAACAAGATCCTGATTTGCTTTACAGGCGTGTAAGAGAAGCAATTATTTATGACAGAGTTATAAATGAGAATCAAGATAAAATAGAATATGTCATATTAAGGACTCTGTATTCTATTTATGGTACATGTAGTACAACTATAAAATTTAATAAAAATAATTCTAAGAAACTATTTTTAGAGAAGTTAAATACTTATAAATCCAAAATCAAAGAAATGCTTAATTTTGCAGTATTGACTTCTCGTGACATATTTGACTTTTTAAATGCTGTAACTAAGAAAGATAAGATTCCTTCAACATTTGTATATCTTGATCCTCCATATTCAATATCACGAGGTCGTTTGCATGAGAATCGGGGTTGGAATTTAGACTGTCTAGAAAGGCTCATTATAGAAATGAAGAGATATAATTGGAAGTTTGCAATAAGTGAATTTGATGATAAGGAGGTATTAGAACTTTTTTTAAAATATAATCTTCATATTAATTATATGGGTTTATCAAGGGGTGTAGCTAATACTTTTGGTCATACTAAATATGAGATACTAGCAACTTCATACAAAACTAGTAAATCAAGTATAACTTGTAAAAATACTAGGTATATCCAAAAGGAAATATTCAGTATATAGGTATTAATTTATGTGTAAAAAAATAGAGACCTAAAGCCTCTTAGTTTTTATATGAAGTAAAATTTTGCTTGTTTAGTTTTTCATTTGTTAATATTATACAATATTTTAGCAAAAACTAGTAGTTAATTTAAGCTATTTTTGATATCTTTGTAAGCTTGTATCTTACTAGCGCTAGATAGACCATAGACATTATCAATCTCAGAAGTGGATGAGTATTTCATGAGTTCTTTGATTTCAAATGAATTGTATCCTTTAGCTTTAAGTGATGCTATAAATATATTACGGCATATATGTAATGACTTGCGATATTTAAAGCCTGCTTTAACTAGTAATGCTTTAAACCTAATTGCAATTTCATTTATATTAATTTTATTGTCTCTAAATTTAATTTTACTTTTTTGAAAAAGATATGTACGCCTTGAGTCTTTTCCTTTAGATAGAAAGTAGTTTTGATGCGCTTGCATTATAGAGTTGAATTCAGATTTGCTAATTATTACTTCTCTTATACATATACTATTTCTTTTTTTAGCTACATTTACACGAATAGAATAAAACATTTCACCATCACTACTCCTCTCTTTAGAGATATCAGTAAGTTTTACATTTTGAATCTCAACACCTCTACAACCAGTAATTGAGAGTAAGTATACAAACCATCCTGAGATTGGATCTTTTTCTTTAAGTTTTTCTATACATCTCTTTACTAGTCTTATTATCTTATCATTAAGATAAAATCTTATAGGAATACTTCTTATTTGCTTGGTTTTTTTATCTTTAAGCTTAGTTTTTAGTAGACCGAGTTCTTCATTTAATTGTGTATTTTGCTTTATTAACTTATTAATTAAATGTTCTTTTTGCATGTACTTTACAAGTTAACTAAACACATTAAAAATATATAAATTTAGCTATAAAAATCTTAGCAAATACTTACTCTTAAAGTCAAATTTAGATGCTTATCATTGTATGTAAAATATTTCTTTTAGAGTATCTATTTAAAGATTAAAAACTATTTAAAGACATAAATACAAGAAATATCTTCTGTACTTCTTGTTCTTATTTACAAATACTAAACTATTTACTTTATATCTACTCTATGATCTCTTTTAATAACTTCGCATTTTACGGTGATGCATTTATGTATAACAAATTTTAACTTCTTATTATCAGTTAACCTCAAGTTAACTTTTTTATTCCTCTTACCATTTTTGTAATAACTTTAATTTATCTTTTCTTATAACTATTACTTTTTTTAAATTAACCTCTCTTAAATGCTCTTTCTTTACTTGCAAGCCTTAATTATGAGAGGTGTATTTTATTTTTTGTTTTCCTTTAACAACCGCTTAATACTTTAGTTGCAAAATTATTCAATGTGTCAGCATTTAATGTATCGTCTTGATATGCTTTTACGAAATAGTTTGTTATGCGAGTTCTGAAATTATTTTGACCAGCTTCATCTCCATTACACTTGTTAAGTTCAGTATGTATATGATTTAATATAGATTTTAGATTTTCAAGATCTATGGACTTTGTCGTTCCATTATCGTTGAATTCAAACAAGAGCTTTAGTGCGCGCCACGCAATATGACGCTTGTCCTGTGGAAAAGCATTTATTAAGAAGTTAAAAGCCTGTGTTTGGTTATTATCATTTTTTAGTTGTATTCTTAGCATTATTTCGTATTGATTTCCTCCTAATAAACCATCTACATGTTTAGTTAGGTTAAGTAATTCTGCTTTGAGAGCTTGAAATGTCTTTTCATTTACGCTGCCTGTGAGAGTTATTTCGTATAGAACATTTCTAAAAAACATTTGTATATCTTCATCTCTAATATTTGTATATCTATCATTACATTGATTTGTAGCTTGGCAATTTAAGGAATTATTTATAAGTTGAGTAATGGTTAAATTATTTAATTGTGGGGGTTTTTTGTCTTTTAAGAACTCATAGACTGTTGTAAAATCATTAGCTAATTCTTTTTGTTTTGATACATCTGTTGATCGTATCCAATTTAAAAAGTTTTGACTTTTTTGTAATTCATCATCTGACAATAGTTTTAATTCTATAATTTTATTAAATGCATTTATGAGAACGTCAAATTTTTGCTTTTCATCAGCAGTTAAAGTATCAGGTCTTGTTTCGTCTTGTTCAGGAGGTTTAGGCTGTGGATTATCTAATCCTTTGCTAAATGTTCTATGTGGTGGTATAGCTTTAGCAGACGTGCCATTAATTTTGTCCTCATTACAACAATACAAGAGTAATGTACTACAAAGTACTAATAATTTGATAAATATTTTCATAATATTCTCCTTTTTTAGTTTTTATATATAATCTAAGTTATTATAAATTATTCCTTTGTAACCAGTCTATATAATTGATGATTACTAATTGTTTTTGCAAAGTTTATTATTTTGTTATAGAGTTTATGTTAATTAATTATATTTTTGTTAACTTAATGGTTAATTTGTGTTAAAGAATATGAGTAGATTCAAAAAATCATTTGATGATTATATTGTGTATTTTAAAGAAGGTAAGCTTAATGACAGTAATATTGCAAAGGAAATGGGAGTCTCAAAAGCGAATGTAAGTAAGATGAGACACAAATGGGAATCGGTTAAAGACAATTCTGAATATGTTAACAATAATAAGCTTACTATTCATGAAGATACTCTAACTAATATCTTACTTCATGCGTCTCAAAGTAATGCGCAAGCCCGAGATTTAAAGAGTCAGTTTAGTATGGCTCGTAGCCTTCTAGGAATAGAATTTATAAATTCATTTAGTAGGTATGTAGAGTTAGAACTTAAAACTCATGATGATCAAATAGATAAAATAGAGTCTAAAATTACAAGTCTTTCTAAAGAGTGTGAACATTCACAAGAAGAAAATAGTAATGAAGACTTAACACTTCAACTGTCACAACTTAAAAAAGAAAGGGAAGTTAAGAAAATGCAGTTGTATTATGAGATGCTGCAAAAGCTAAAAGCAACAGATGTAGAGTCACGTTTTAAATTTCAAGTTTAAAGGTTAAGAAATGGATATATATAAATTACCAATGTTTAAAGAAATGCAAAGGGATTATAAACGTGAATTTGGGATTGATATATTAAAGTATATTAAGTTTAAAGAAGTAGAAGTTGATTTTAAAGGGTTTGAGAGTAAATATTTAACTAAAAAACAGCTTGAAGTAATACGCAGTATAGAAATAAATAATCAAAGTAAAATTATCTTAAGTGGTGGCATTGCAAGTGGAAAAACCTTTTTAGCATGTTATTTGTTCTTAAAAGTTTTACTTAGGAATAGAAATTTATATAAACAAGATACTAATAATTTTATATTGGGTAATTCACAAAAATCATTAGAGATTAATGTTTTAGGCCAATTTGAAAAGCTTGCTAATATGCTAAATATCCCATTTTTACCTAAGTTTTCTAATACATCATATTTTGAACTTGATTCATTAAGGGTTAACCTTTATGGTGGTTATAAGGCAAGTGATTTTGAAAGATTTAGGGGAAGCAACTCAGCTCTTATATATGTAAATGAAGCAACAACTCTACATAAAGAAACATTAATAGAATGTTTAAAAAGACTTAGAGTGGGTATGCAAACAATTATTTTTGATACTAACCCCGACAGTCCTGACCACTTTTTTAAAACTGATTATATTGATAATACTAATACTTATTCTACATATAACTTTACAACTTATGATAATAATCTAATTTCAAAAGAATTTATTAAAACACAAGAAGAAATTTATAAAGACAAGCCAACATATAAAGCCAAAGTCCTTTTAGGCGAATGGGTTGCTCCGTGTGATGCTATATTTACCAATATTAATGTTACAAGTGAGCATGAATTTGTAAATCCAATAGCATATCTAGACCCCGCATACAGTATTGGTGGTGATAATACTGCACTTTGTGTATTAGAAAGAGTAGATAATAAGTATTATGCATTTCTATTTCAAGAAAAACTACCATTTGGTGATCCTAAGGTGTTAAACACAATCAAAACTATATTAGGAAATCTAAATGTGCATACCCTTTATGTTGAAGATAGAGATAATATTTCAGGACATGGGAATGTAACACAAACCTTTGTAAAACTTAGATCAAGTATGAATCATAAGTTTAGGATTGCACCGATAAAACCTATAAGTAATAAATTTACAAGAATTGCTACACTAATAGAACCCTTAGCAACCTCAAAGCTTAGTATCTTAGACTATTCAAGTAAATCAAGTATATCAGATATGTATAAATATAAAGGGGATGGTAAGAGTGATGATGATTCATTAGATAGTCTTTCAGCATCATATATGTTGTTAAGTCTAAATATGCGCTCTCTTAAAGCCCATTTTAGTAAAATAAGGTTCCTATAATGCATAAAATATTATATAATAATTAAATAAGGAGATTTTATGCAAGAACCATCATTACAGTCTGTTGGAAATGTACAAATATTTAATGGTCATATAACTGAGGATATGATCTATCAAGAATTTATAAGGCTTGGAATGCAAGAGTTTATTGCAAATGATCTTTCTAAAAGATATTACCATAATGAGCTTACTTACAAAGATATTGAGTATTTAGAAACTAATTTTAATCTTCAATTTGAAAAACTAGAAGAGAAGATTGATGGTGTAAAAGATAAAATAAATGATGTACAGAAGGGATTAGAACAGAATATTGATGGTGTAGAGAAGAGATTAGAAGAAAAGATTGATGGTGTAGAAAAAAGATTAGAGGACAGAATTAATAGTGTTGAGAGTAATTTGAATTTAAAAATAGAGATGACAGAACGTAGCTTAAAATCAGATATCAAAGACCTAGATAGAAAGATATATAATAACAAGATGGATTTAGATAATAAGATAGATACTAAGTTTAATTCACTAGATAATAAGATAGACCTTAACAAAATGCAGTTAGATAATAAAATAGATCAAAGAACATCAGAACTTAAGAGTATGTTAAAGCTGCATAATTGGATGTTTGGAACAATTATTACTATTTCTTTAGGGATATTATTAACGTTGATAGCATTGATATTTAAGTAGGGTCGTTAATAATGCAAATTATTATGATCAAGCTAATGTTAATTAGTTATTATCATGTCCATTAATTATGGTATTTAGTTTGCTAGGTTTAACAAATTTTAATGGAGAAGGATTTTTAATACTTATGATTAAGAACAGTTTTTTAGTTTTATCTAATATAATGATTAAAAGAATTTCCAATATTAGTATGTTTATTATTTTGTTGGGAATTAATACTAAAGTTTTTGCTACTTATTATCATAAACTAGATGATGGTAAGTCCGCTTTGGTATTGACGTATAATGAATTGACTGAAAAAAAAAGAGGTCAATGCGTAGTTATAGCAGAAAATAATCTTGATATAAAGATAGACAATGTAAGGAATGAATTAAAATCAGATATTAATGATTTAGATAATAAGATAGAAATTAATAATAAGGATATTAAGAGTACATTGAGGTTATACAAATGTGTTTTTGTAATAATCATTACTATGTGTTTAGCAATATTCTTAACATTAATGTCAGTATTGTATACCTTGTTAAATAAGTAAATGTAAATTAAGTATTCCCTAATTAAACTCATACAAACTTTTTTCCACAACCCTTATTTTTTTGTTAAAAATACTTAGCAAAAACTAAGTATTGAGTTATATTTTTTATGGTTAAAGGTTAGAAGAATAAATGAGATTAGATTTCAAAGTTCATGCTAAAGATCTATACAAGTATTCAATATTCTTTAGAAATTACATCTCAAATGTAGCAGAAGACGTTCTTAAGAATGGGATCACTTTAAATAGTGTAATGCCTACTTCTTTGTCTATTGAAGATGCTCTAGATGCGTTAAAAATAGAATTAAAAGCAACATTATTTCAGTGCATAATCAGTTATCGTTTCAATGGTGTTGGGTATATTTTAGTTAAAACAGAAGACCAACTACAAGATTTACACTTAGAAGTAAATAAAGAATTTCCTACTGGATTTATGTATCTTGATTATAACAGTGTTCGTGATGAGGGGCCTGATGCTACTTATATAACATACAATTTGAAAGTAAATGAAAATGATCAGATATCTTATAAGGAAATAAAAATTCATAAGAGTAGAGTAATAATACACTCTAATTATGACTATATACTTAAAGCATACAGTCCATGTTATACCCAAAGCTTTTTGCTTAATATATATCTTTTTGAACAAATATATAAAGAAATAGAAAAGAGAATAGAGAGTCATAATTTTCTATTTTATAAAGATGAATCATTAGTAGAATTACAAGATGCTTTAGTTAATGCTAAAACATCTCTAGATCTTTTAACTAAGGGTGTTGATAAGGGAAGTTTATTTACTAATATCTTCAGAAGGAATGATGATGAGCATATAAGCAAGTTTAAAGGTGTAAATAATGAACTTGAAAGAGAACTATATAGACTTAGAAATAATTTAAATAATGACGGCATATTTTATAGTGGTACATCAGATGCTTCACTTGAAGTTATTAAGTATGACATAACCTATTTAAAAGAGGCTTTAGCATTAGTAAAAGCAAAGATAGGAGCTGATACTAAGGAGCCTTTAACTAGAAGCTTTAATGAACAAGTTAAGGGGCTTGGTAGTGATGGTAAAGGGGACAGATCTAACTATTACGACTTTTTAAAAGGTGTTCAAGAAGAGTTAGAAATTAATTGCAATAGTAAACTTAATAAATATTATTATTTAGACATTAGATTTAACTCATTGCATATGCTCACTGAAGAAGAAAAGTATGAAAGAGATTCCAAACTTATAGAATTAACCCTTAAATACAAGGAATTAGAAGCAAGTAATACGTTAAGTAAAAGTGAACTTGAGTCTTTAAGATCAAAATTATTTTTTTATGAAAGCTAGAAGGAGAGTTTATGAACCAAGAAATACAAGAAAACGTAGCCAGTACACAAGAAGATACTTTAATTCAAAATACAGAGGGTAATAAAGAGAATACAGACAGTATTACTTTAAGTTTAAAAGAATATGAAGAGTATAAAGCATATAAAGCATCAAAAGAATCTGAAGGTAAGAATTTAACTATTAATGAAAGGATATCAAAAGAACTTTCAGAGTCACAAGCGCGTTTAGAAGAAGAAAATAAATTATTAAGTGAAGCTTCTCGTATTAATGAGATTGATAATTTAGCTCGTAAGCATTTAAGTAGTCATTTTAATAAAGAGACATTACTTGCTAAGGGATACTTATTAAAAGACATAATGCAAGCACAACGTAGGGAGCTTGTTAGAAAATATGTACCCATTGAAGAGATTTATGCTATTGCTAAGGTAAGAGATACTAGTCACTTAGATGGTGAATTACTTGAACAACTTGTAAACCTTGCTAAAGTAAATATAAAGAAAAGAATACAATCTACAAGTGTCAATTCAAAAGGTGAGATTAAACTAGCCTTAACAAATGAGGATATCTCAATCTTAGATTCTAATTTTACTCCTCAAAACTTTAGTGAGTTTAATATTTCTATTGCTAATGCTTATAAAGAAAAAAGAAATCAATTTTATAAATCTAGAAAGCAAAAAACTGCTTAAGGAGATGAATACATATGTCAGATGCCAATATAACACAACTTAAAAAAGATTATGATGCCAAAGTAAAAGAAATACAAGATCTAATGAAAAACCCTAATAGAGATGCTGGGCTTTTTCATGTAGATATAGGTTTTAAAGACAAAGGTGCACACTTTGCAAATCAAGGTGGTACTATAACTAGCAGTGTTGACAAGTTAGAAAATTATCCTGTTAAAGGATACCCATACAAACGTGGTGTTAAGTTATCTTACGAAGAAAGTGATAGTGATGAGCCTTGTGTTGAAGCCGGGGGTGGTAATGATCTATATGGTATATGCATAGATATTGATGAGTTTACACAGACTGCTACAGTGATACCAATAACAAATAACTTTACTGGATATTTAGTAGTAAAAAAGGATAGTCAAAGTCAAATTACACCTGGTGGGAAAGTTAAATTTGATTCAAATGGAGAGATTGAAAATGACAGTGGTTCAAACACAACTATAAATGGTGTTGCCTTATCAAGTGCATTTAAAATCAATGATAACCTTTACATAGCACTTGTAAGTATATTTGGGAACAGAGGGTATAAATAATAGTGAGTAACAAGGGTAATCAAAATCCAAGCTTAGTACCTAATTTGGGACATGGAACACTTGAACCTGATATGTATGCTGGCATGGATGATAATGAACTGATTGAGACTTTAAAACAACAGTTACAACAAGAACAAATAAAAGAAGATGATGAAGACAATGATGATGAACAAAAAGACGAAGAACAAGGAGAAGAATTACAACAACCTTCTAGAACAAGAGGACGAAATAGAAGAAAAAGGCAAGCAGCAGTACTTGAAACTACTGAGGGTAAATCATTGAAGGACGCTATATTAAAGTTAAAAAAATACTCTAAAAGTTTTAATTATGATGAAAGGTCAGTATTTAAAGCTAAAACTGATTTTAGAGATAAGAACTTAACATTTGATGCTATATCTCAATCTGTATCAAGTAGTACAGATAAGTTAGAAGAATACCCTGCTATAGGATTCCCATACAAGCGTGCGGTTAAATTAAAAATTGAAACTTTAAAATCTGATGAAGTTCAAGTTGAAGTATCTGATGGTAAAAATATGTATGGAATATGCATAGACATTGATGAGCATACTAATGTAGCAACAGTAATACCTATAACAAATAATTTTGAAGGTTATGTAATTGCTAAAAGCTCTTCTAGTATTCAGATTGGTGATAAGTTAGATTTTGATTCAAATGGAGAAGCTATTAAATCAACTAGTGATTCACAAGTATCAATTAAAGCTATTGCATTATCAAATGTATTTACATTAAATCTTACTGATGACACATCTAAAAAAGAACAAGAGGATTATAAGCTGTATTTAATAAAGATAGCCATTTATGGTAATAATGACGTTTCTTGAAGTAAAGCAAAAGGTTAGGAGGTTAAAGTGTCAACAAACATAACTCAGTTAGTAACTGACTATCAAGAAAAACTTAAAAAAATAAAAAAACAAATGAAAAACCCTACTAGTGATGCTGGAACTTTTAGTAATAAAGTTGATTTTAGGGATAAAAATAGACATTTACAAAATCAAGGTGGTACTGTAACTAGTAGGCATGACAAATTAGAGAATTACTTCTTTACAGGCTATCCATATAAAAGAGGAGTAAAGCTAGTTGTAGATACAGTACAAAACAATCAACCACATTATGAACCTCATGTTGAAGTTGGTGGTGAGGATGACATTTATGGCATATGTACAGACATAGATGAGTTTACTAATACTGCTACAGTAATTCCTATTACAAATAACTTCCAAGGGTATTTAATAGCAAAAGAAAGCAGTGGCATAAAAAGAAAAGACAAACTTAAATTTGGTACAAATGGTGAGCTTGAAAAAAATGATTCAAGTAATGGCAAAATTAATGCCATGGCCTTATCAGATGTAATCGAACTTGATACTGAAAAAAAGCTTTGCATAGTAAATGTAGCTATTTATGGTAATAAAGGTAAACCAAGTTAATAAGTTAAAGGAGGTTAAAGATGTCCGAATTATATGATCAAAATTATTATGCTAAAGAGATAGCAAATATATTTAATGAAGTAAAGTTACCAATATTTTATAATTGGTTTTCTAGTGAACAAATTGAAGATGTAGATTTAAAGACAGGGTACTTAAAAACAATAAAATGGGATGCCTTTCTTAATGCTAATCCAACAACATTAGTAAATGAAGTTAATACTATTGCTACTATTGGTTTTCGTTCAGAAGCAGTTAGACTTAACTATCTTAAATTACAATATAAGTTTAGACATTTAAAGCAAACTTCTGAAGGATTTTATAAAAATAATGATTATGCAGGTGATGTAAATAATAATTTACTTCCATTTAGGGAAGCATATAAACTTGCAAGTAATGAAATTATTAAGCTTATAAATCACTTTATATTGACTGGTTCTGTTTCAATACAAAAAGATGGTAAGAATCAAAAACGTATGCTTCCTAATATGTATGGACTGCTTAATATGCCAGATCAAGTAAAAGAAGAAGTGCAGTCATCTAATAAAGATAAAATGGATAAAATATTTGAAAAAATAAAAGATGGGCTTGGAAAACTAGAACTTGGTGATGAGTTTTCTACTCCTATGATGGTACTAGTTGATCCAAAAACAAGTTTAAAACTAGTTGAACCCTATGCAATAACAAATACATCAACATCATCTAATATTTATTCTTCAACTGATTCATGGGAAGATTTCCTTATCAAGACTATTAAAGCTGTTAATAATAGACAAGAAGTCTATATCCAAACATCTAATTTACTCTCAAATCAGATATTAATTTATCCATTAAATTCAGAATTAATTAAATTCAAACCAAGTAAGTATATGTTACCAATGCCAAATGAACAAGTTGATAAAGATTCAACTGATATTGCACATTCATACATTGATTTTGTTTTAGGGGGTCTTATTGCAACAGCAAAGAGCATATTAAGAGTTGATATTAAGCAAAGTTAATTATTAGTAGAAGAGGGGTTAGATATGTCATCAGAATTGCAAACACTTCATAGTAAGATACTAAATTTACTTAATTTAAATGAAGAAGTATTGTCATTTACTCAGTTTGAAACTTATACAGAATTACTTGAGATGATAATAACTACCAAAGGAATTAATGCTGACATGCTTACCTCCTCACATCTGATATTACTACTTTATTACTATATAGGTTGTAAACTAAATCAAGCCGGTGTGATACGTGAATTTGATTTTAACCGTATCAAAAATGAGAAGATTAATGAGCTTGAAATTTCATATTATCCTATTGGTAATGAATCTAATGCAAACACAAGCTTTTGTAGTCAGTTTGAATCTTTACTTAGTAGTCTTAAAATCCAAACAACTAATCCACCTTGTTGTATAGGAATCCTCAAATGATGACACATAATAATAGTATTAGAACTAGACTAGCAAGCTTAGCATCAAGAGTAATCTCTTACTTTAAGAATGAAGAGACACTTAAGCTATATAAAGGCACTTATGCTTATTTAGAAGACTTATCAGATTATCAGTTGACATATGATAAGGATAAATTTCAAGAGTTTACGGGTGTATTTTTTAGTATAGAATCAGATGAACTTACAAATTTATATGATTCCAATCTTTATGATATAAAGTCGCTTCATAAACTTTATACTACATCCAATTTAGATTTTGAACTTAAAGATAGAATATCAGATTCTAATATGTTTTATGAAATAGTCAGTATTGACTCTAGTATTGGCTATCTTACTATCCTTTTGAAGGCAATAGAATGGAAATAGAGATTGAGATTGGTTGGTTTGATAAAAGAAATGCAAAAATTGCTCGTATGCATGAATTTGGTAGTAGCAAATTGCCTTCAAGATCACACTTATATGCTGTTGCTAATGAAATGGGATTTAAGAATTACATAGACACAAGTTATATAAGAAATTGCTTCATGGAAAACCCTAAAAAAGGTATGCAAGCTATAGCAGAGGCCTTTATAGCTTATTACACTAACTATGTTTTATCAAACAAAGTAAAGCCCCAAATACAAGCTAAAACCATTGCATATAAGAAAAGAAAAGGATCATCTTATCCAACATCAACATTAATTGATACTGCAAATATGCTTAATTCTATTAGTTATAGGATAAACTAGTGATACTCAATATTAAGGTTATACATACTTGCCTACTAGATTATCTAAAAAGTTTTAAAGAAGTCATTAAGAACTTAGGAATAAACTTAGACATAATTCATACATATAATCATCCATACATGTCTAAACACACTACCAAGCTTGAGAATATATGTGCAGTTAAATTTGAAAATATAGATAACTTATTAATACCAAATTCAAGATGCGGTGAATTTTACTCTAATGTAAATGAGTTTAGTTTGCATTTTCAAATATTTATTTTAAGTCAAGTTATAAATTCTCAAGATAGGGATTCATATTACACCATGCTTCAAATTTATAGTTTGTTAACTGATTTTATTTATGAGAATACTTGTAAGTTAACACTAGAACAAGAAGAAGATGATAAATATTCAGTTCAAGTTAACTTATATATCTATCCTACAACAAATATGCAAAACAGTGGACTTATTAAAATTAATTCCAATTATAGCAATGTTGCTTATTGTTGTAGTCAAAACTTTAAAGCTAATGCACAGATTATACAAAAATTAAAGGAGGCTAATATTGCCACAAGACACAATTAACGTCAATTTAACTCATCAGGCCTTAGATATAAAACATATAAATTATTACCAGCCCTTACTAGTATATAAATGTTCAAAGATTAAAGTTAATGCTTCAACACCTAAGGTTAAGATATTAAACTTAAATATAAATAGCTTTACAAAGCAAATTGATGCACTTGAAAAAGAAGGTAGTAACGATCAGGATGCATTTGACAAAGAAAAAGCTTACCTAAAAAAAGCAATACAAGCATTCTTCTCAGCAGGCGAGCAAGGCCTAAGATCAGTTAAACTCCTTATATATAAAGAGGGTACAGAATCAAAGGAAATTAAAAACCAGTTACAAGAAAACAGATATACTTTTGTTGTTCTTATAAATACTTATAAAGATAATACTGACGGTGATGATGGCCTTACTGTATATAAAGATGACTATACACATTTTAAAGAAGATAAGCACTTTTTTGTATTCGCAACTAAAGAATCTGAAATAAAAGAGTTATTTAAAGATAATACTAACTCTAAAACCAAAATTATTGTTATTCATTCTAAAAAAGAAGAACATTTACATTTAAGATTTATATCTAAATACTTACATGAAGCTAGTATATTTCATTCAACTAATCCTTATGGACTTAAGTTTAGTGGTATGAATCCCATTACTGATAGTGGTGAGATTACTAAGCTTAGAAAAGCTAATATTAATTTTTACTCATTGCTTAATGAAACGGGTCTTGATGGTGTTATGGCATTTAAAGAAGGTGTAACTCTTGAAGGAACTGCAATTGATGAATTATTTACTTATCACTATATCAAATATGAACTCACCTTTGAACTTATTAGGGTATGGAATGTTAATAATAGACAAAACAGTAAATTATCAGCTTTACAACTTGATGGTAAAAAAGACAATGCATATACTACTGCTATTGAATGTAAACTTAAGAGTTTCATTGATAAAGGTATTCTTGTCTCATATTCAGATCTTAACGTTAAGATTGAACCAAGTCCAAGCTTAAAACTTTTACTATCACTAAATATTGTTTACAACTTTAGTATGAATAGCGTGCTTCTTAATATTACTTCACAAGACATTAGTGATTATTTAAATACTTTATCCAGTTAAGAGGAGGGTTTAAGCTTTGAATAATTTATATAAATTAACAGATGTTTATTTTTCAATAGGTGGTAGGCAAATTAACAGTGGAAAATTAGAATTTACAAGTGAACCTACAACAAGAGCAATAATTAGCAATGAAGACAGAGGCCTGCCCGTTATTAGTCTTAGGGATCCTAAAACCATTACTTATATATTCAACATTGAAGTTACGCTTGGTAGCCAAGATTACATTTTACTTACACAACTAGCAGATGATCAGTTTTATAACATGAATATAAGTAAAAATGACAAGATGTTAGATCTTGTATTTAATGATCGTATTTCAACAAAAATTATTAGTAATACTGCTGTATTTACAGAAGAACCCTCTAGAAGCTACTCATCTGAAGCTGAAAAGGTTACTTTTGAGATCAGAGCAATTAATTGTGAAAAAATAACCAAAATAAATTAAAGGACAGATAATGATTACAAGATATAAAATGCAAATTTTAAGTAAAGATAAAACTTATGAGTACCAACTAAAAGTATTACCAATGTATGAATGGGATTCTATATTAGGATTTTCACAAAATGAAGGCACCCAAAAACTGAACGAAATTAAATATTTAAAGGAAATTACCAATTTAATGATAAAACCAGGATTTCTAGATGAATTTTATCTTATTTTGGATAATAATAGAGAATTTGCTACTTATTATAAAGATTACCTTGTAGCAATTATATACTGTGTAGAGTTTAATATATTTCATTTAGATCCCGAATTTAAAAAGCCATCTTTTATTTTCCTTAAAGAATATGAAAATAATGTTGGAGATTTTGTTCAATTTGATTATATAAATGACACAGAATTTAATTATGAACACGTTGTAAATAAAATAAAGGATAACAATCAAGATAGGATAACCTTATGATTACTAAAGATGCTCTTCAGTTTATAAAAAGTCTACAGACTACTAGAGAACGCTATTTTGCTTTACTTGAAGAAGTTAAAAAAAATAAATACTGGCTACCAATATTTACAAATGTATGCTCTTACAATGAAGTTAAAAGCATGTTTTATGATGAACTCATGGAAGTTAATAAAATATCTGAAGCTAAGTTAGAAAAACAAATATTAGAACTTATTCTTTCTAAGTGAGGATACGTGTGAATGATAAATTTACAATCAAATTTAAAGGAGTCTTAGATCACGCAACAACGCGCAAATC
The DNA here is from genome assembly GCF_023035295.1 of Borrelia coriaceae. Taxonomy (NCBI): domain Bacteria; kingdom Pseudomonadati; phylum Spirochaetota; class Spirochaetia; order Spirochaetales; family Borreliaceae; genus Borrelia; species Borrelia coriaceae. The sequence continues at coordinate 12,040 of NZ_CP075078.1, read as the reverse complement.
ATTAGAAAGGGATATTTCCAAGTTAGAAAATCTAATCAAACCTAAACGAACATCACTTGGAAGTACAAAAGACTTTATTAAATATAACTTACAAGAAAAAAAACGCGAACTGAAAAACCAAACCAAATATGAAAAATTAAGAGACAAAGTAGAAAAGTTTAGACTTAGTGAAACTAAAAAACTCATAAAGCAAGGCTATACATTCCAAAAAGCACAACGTGAAGCATTTAAACGTTCTACTATGTCATCAGAAGATTTAAGAACATTAGAATATAAAAAATTAAAAGAAGAGAGTAAACGAAAAGGTAAGTTAACACAACAAAATAAAGTAGGAATTGGTATCCCAAGTATTGCAATAGGAACTGCCATTGGAAATATAGTATCTCATGCTATAAAAAAGGTTTCTTCTAATACTCTTGGATTTGCAAAAGAAGCTATAAAAGAACAAGCTATTGCAAAAAGATTTAATCTTATAAATTCTAGGATATTTGAAAAAAACGAAAAAGCAAGCTTAATGAGTAATCTACATGGCATGAAAACATTTGAGCAAACCAAAAGCATAGAAGAATTCTTAAGCAAAGCTGGTGTCATTAAGGGTACCCTTGCTAACTTGGGACTTGATAATGAAAATAATGTATTAAAATCTGTGGAACTTGCTGCTAAACTTAAGGCAAGTGGTATTGCTTCAAGTGATGACGATGCTATATCTTCTGTGATTGAACTTCTAAGTGGTAAAGGTAATGCAATTTTTACAATGATGAGTCAGTTTAAAAAAGTTAGAAAAGATTATCTTGAACAATCACAAATGCAATATGAACAAGGAGCTACTCTAGACTTAAGCTCTAGAACCAAAATGATAGAAAAGGTACTAAAAGACTTTAACTCTTTAAATATCACGCAACATGCAAGTGCTGCTGATAAAGCAGTAAGCAATATTTACAAATTAGATGATGAGCTTAAAGAACTAACTGCTAAGGTTATGGATCCTTTAGTAAAAGTCACTGCGGATCTACTCGCATGGCTTAAAGACTTTAAGTTTAAAACACATATCGTTGATCCCTTAATAAACGGAATCAAAAATATTTTTTCTTTAGATATCTTAATTGCAAGACTTAAATCAATACTTCCTAAATTCTTAGGAGGGGACGGTGGTGAGAGTCTAGCTAAACTTCAAGAAGAATCAGATAAATCTGTGTCTACACCATAATTTAACTTTTAAATGAGGAGGGTTACTTAAATATTGAACAATAATACATTATCACCACATGAAATATTTCAAATAATTAGAGATGTTTCAACCCAAATCTTTGCTTTATTTAGTACTGATAACTTTATAGTTCTTTTTCCAAGACCCGATCTTAAAGGAATGGGATACCTTCCACAACTATTTTTTATTAAACCAAAGTCTGAACTTATTACTAGAACTTATAACACAAGTTGTTCTAAACGTCCTGTTATCAATTATTATTCTAGAAAAGCTGAATATGTAAGCTATAATCCAACTCTAACAGCCGAGACTATATCACTCTCAGGTGGCATCTTAACAAATTTATATAAAGAAATGTTAACACCGCTCAAATCAAGTTATTTTGGTAATTGTCTACTCGAATTTGATAGTAATTTGGTAAAAGAACAACTAGCATCTAGACTACAAGCTCAAGTACCATTTACTGCTTACAGTCCATCATTTGGTATTAAAGATTTGGTTGTTATAAATTCAATCACATTTAAAGATACTCCTTTTATTGATGAAGTTGAAGTTAGTCTCAATATGGAGGTTATTAAAACATTTTCATTAAGAAAATATAAAGGATAGCTTAATGATATTACTCAAGTATGACTTTAAAATTGAATTTTACTCTACTATTAACTCATCCAATTCTGATATTACTGGTGAGGCTATAACTGAAGATGTTCCTAAAATTGTTATAGATACACAAGATGGTATACACATAGATATTTCCATATCTAACATTTATTCAAGCTATAATTTTGTAAGAGCAAAACAAGCAAAGCTAGTACTTTGGAACTTGCCATTAGATTTTACTTCTGATGTAAAAGAAGGAGATGTTGTAAAAATATTTTATAAAAAATATGCTCATGAAAAAGAATTTGAATTTATCATGGCAGGGTATCTTGGCGTTCCAATGAGTACTGATTATCCTAGTGGTGATTTTAGTGTAGAACTTGAGATTCACTTAGCCTCAAAAAGTAATTTTTTCAATCGTGAACTTAAAACTAAACAATTTAAAGGTATGAGTGTAGAGGCTGCTATTAAATCAGCTTTTCCAAATAGAAATATTATCAATATGAGCACTGATGACAAGCTTAGAGTCATTGAAGAAAACTTTTATGCAACAAATCCAAAAGAATTTATAGAAAAACTATCTAAAAAATATGTCAAAAGCGCATTAGCAGACGTTGGTAATGGAATAGACAAAGTTGAATGTAATTTTATATTTACAAACTATATGAAAACTGGTCATTCTACTCATTATGAAAAACTTGAATATTACGGACTGCAGTTTATACCTCAACAAGAAATAACATTAGGTTCTAACCGTAATATAAGGCTCATATATTGGAAAGCCAAAGTAACTTATACACATAAGTTAAGAGTTGGTGATAAAGTATCATTTATCGATTCTCTTGGAAATACAATCAAAAACACCATTAGTGAAACAAATGCTACACTTAGTAATTCTAATGAATGCTCACTCATGCTTAAACTTTATGATGACTCAAATGGTGTTCAAATTTAAATCATAATTAAAAAGGAGATACATATGCACCCTAACTACGAATTTTATAGAATGAATCAAAATTTATATGGATCTGCCCTAACACAAGAAGAAATAAAAAAATGGATATTTAGTAATATCTTCATTACTAAAATAGGTAAAGTTAAAAACTTTGATCCAAATTCACAAAAAGGTGTTGTAATAATTGAAGAATTTGATAACATCGAAATTGAAACACAAAACATATCAAATATTAACATAAACCCAAATGAAGGTGAAATGGTATTATTACTTCAATCTAATATCAACCTTTTCAATCACGATGATAATATTAACTTTGACAAAAATCATTTCTATATATTAAGTATTATAAATCCCAAATATCTAGAAATGGCTTGTGATGATATCAAATTAAAAACCATTAATAAAATTGATATTAAATCTGATAATCAAATCAATGCAGCTTCTGATCACGATATCAATCTAAATGCAAATCAAAATATCAACATTAATTGTACTGACTTTAGTATTAAGGCTGAAGATGATGTTGTAATTAAAGCTAATGATGACATTGATATCAGTTCAAATTACAATCTTGATTTAATAGGTAAAAATAAAGTTTGCATTAAATCTAATAATAAAATTGACATAAGCAACAATTCTGAAACTTTAAAAAGTATTTTAATTGATATAACATACGCTATTACTAATTTAAGAGTTACTGGTCAAGCTATTATAGATGAATCTAGCAGAGCTGGTCTTTATAGTCTTAGAAACAGAATTTATGATTTACTTAGTTAGATTTTTGCTAAAATAGTTATATATTTATTTTCGTGGTTAAAGGTATAAAGATTGGATATCAAAATTAATAACAACTTCGATTTAATATTTAACAATGACTTAAATATCATCGATGGTGTTGAAGAACAAAAACAACGCTTATTTATATTTCTTAAAACACTAAAGGGAAGTATATCTTACGCACCACAGTGGGGACTTGACTATTTATATCTTTTAAAAGTATGTAAATTAGGAAAGCTAAATCAAATTAAAACATACTTTTACAATATAGTTAATGAATTACAAATTAATCTTGTAGGAATCAAAGTTGAAATTAAACTTAAAAAATTAAATATTACATTTTACTTCCCAGGTGACTCACTTGAAACGGTTATTAATACATGAGTATCATATTTGATCCCAATTTTGGAATTTTAAAACAAAATATTTCACAAATCGTAGAGACTAAAAAAGAATATTTAATGCAAATGTATAATGTTGTAATAAGTGATGACCCATCTTCAATTTATAATATTATAGCAACCTCACTTTCAATTGTAGAAGAACAGATCATTAATGAACTTAATTTATTTTTTGATAAAATGCAACCCGGTGGAGAATTTTTCCAAATTATTCAAAAATATATAACTTCAAATAGTATTACCCAACCTGGTGTAATAAAAGCATTACTTAATCTAGACAAAGTTGAATATGCTAATCTTGCAAGTGAAGCTGGTAAGGTTAAGATATATCTACTCTTAAATGAATCTGTATTAAATACATCCAAAGCTCAAATTCAAGATTCTAAATTTAAAGCCAATCTTTGGAAAATGCTTTATGAAACTGTTCCTAGTGGTACTAACCTTGAAGGAGATATTGAAATTGATGGCATGAATGAAATAAATCAAAAAAAAGTATACAAAGTCACACTTGGTAAGAAAAAGTATCTTTATCTTAAAGTTAAATACAGTCTAGATATTAAAAACCATACTTATCTTAACATTGATAAACAAATACGAAATATCTATGATCGCATCATCAAAAACAATTATTCTGATATGGGTATTAGCTTTGAATATCAAGATTTCCTTGCTCCCGTTAATGAAATTAAAGGTATTAAAAGCATGAAAATATTTGCAGTAACTAAAGATGATACAAGTACAAACATATCAGATTTAAGTAGTGAATTTACTAGTAATGAAAATAAAGATATTACTGTACAACCTTCAGAGTTGCTTGTATTTGATACTACTCATAGATTAATTATTGATATTGAAAGTTAGGAGCTAAATTTTGAATCAAATTGGGTTTACTCGAAATAGTCAACTTGATAAGTTTATACAAAATGAACTTAACTTTGCTAATGTAATGCTATCTGAACTTGTAAGTCTAAATTCTAACTTTACTGGACTACCAATTAGTAAACACTGCACATCTAGATTCGTTGCTACTTGGCTATCTAAGATATTTAATATATTTTATGTTGAAACACAACCTGTTCAAGATCTTACAAAAAATATTGATAGTATTATTTATGCCTTAAAACACATTGGTACTGACGCATCTTTTACTAAGTTATTTAAAACTTTTCTTAATGTTGATATTGAAATTACAGTACCAAGTGATGGTGTTATTAATATAAAATTACTAGGTGCTGTTAAAACAAACTTTACTGCTAAAATCTCACCTAGTTCTACTACTAATAGAAATAGAAAAATCAAATTATGCTATAAAAAAGAAAATGAAAATATCCAATGTAAAATCTTAATTTTTCACTTCCTTCCTAAAGGATATGCTGAGTCTATTTACACGTTCCTAAAAAACTTAATACCAATTGGAAGGGCCTTAAAATTATATGACATGGAAAATAAGGAAATTGCTAAATTTAATATTTAAAAGGAGTTTGTATAAATGAGTGACCAAGACGATTGTATTCAAATTAAAGATTTAAATAGACTTGAAGCAGTTAAAAATACTGATTTATTACTACTCGATGATGGTATTTCAAGTTGTAATGCTATTACTTTTGAAAATTTCCTTAAAACTACTAAAGATAAAACTTTTAAAGGTGAAGGACTTACTTATTTTAAAGAAATTATTAAAAGTACTATTGCTACAGAATTACAACAAGATGACAATTTCATAAATCAAGTTTACAGTAAAATACTTAGCAAATTTTTAAATGATGAATCTAGTAGTATTTCAAATACATATAGTAAAGTTAAAGATAAACTTGGAAGTGGACTATCAACATACAATTTAAGCAAAGATGATTACTTTGTTACTTCAAGTTACAGTTCATTACAAAGAGCAAAAATACCTGAATACTTAACAGGAATTCCTTCAGGATTTACTACTACAAAAAGTAGGACTTCAAGTACACCTATTTATGCTTCTTCTCTTAAAAGTCAAGCTTATATATTAGACATGACAAGTTCAAGTAGAGACCAAGAAGTAAAACTTATTTTTAACAAATATGATGATAATGATCCCATTTACTTAGACATTTATGTTGATTTAACAATTTCTTCTTCTGGTTATACTTACACAAAAAAAGTATCACTTAAATATTCTGATGAATCACAAACATCAACAGCATATTATTACAAAGCTCAAAATGCTTTGATAGATATTGTATGTCCAGTCCTTAGAGGTTGGTATATACAAAAGCGTGCTTATGTAAATGGGAATAGTGTGCCTTCTTTAGTAAAGTTATAAATTAAATAGCAAAAATTATTTTTTGATATATAGTTGTAGCTACATAATTTTTAAAGTGAGGTTAAAGCATAAATGAATGATACAAATATAAATAATTTAACACAGCTTTTACTTGGTATTGATGGCAATAAGTTACTTGTTATCTCAGGTTTAATCTTAGGACTTGCATTTCTATTAAAACCAGTACTTAAAGATATTTTAAATATCTTACTAGATAAGTTTAAAACACAATGCAAACAAAAAGACAAAGATGAAAAGGAGGGGTTATGATACTTGAAAAGCAACATCTAGATACTGCCTTAGAGTCAATATCTAATTTAATTGACACACTTTCAAACTTCAAAGATGGCAGTTTCAATTAGAATGCTCATAAAGCATTTTCACTATTGTGTGAATTTTATTTAGAATACGAGCAAATCTACACTAAAAATATGGAAATACTAGACAATGCATTAACTCCACAAATCAAGTTGGATCTTGAACCTATCCAAACTAAAATAAAAGAATTTATAGAAAAAGTTAATAGCAACCCAAACAATATGGAATTGCCTTCACAAATTACATATCATGAAAAGGAGACAAAATGAAATTAAGTACTGCTAAAACTAGCGTTGAAATTCTAAACAAATTTACAGATATCATCAAAAACAATAACCAAAATAAAAACACTGCTACATACATTAATATTTTTACTAAAGTAGTCAATTACTTTTACTGTCTATATGAAGCTAGTGTATATCAAATGGAACAAAAGGAAGCTATCAAACTATTATCTGAAATTGAAGAAATACTAAGAATTAATATTGAAATAATAGAAACTGCTGATGAGTATGATGAACTTTCAAAATACATATCTCAACTCAGAGCTAAACGCAACAAAATAATGAGTACTTACATCAAAATGTTAAAGGAGGCCTAATTTGAAAAAGCTTATAAATTTAACTTTTTTAACACTTATCTTCTCATGTACAACGATAGCATCTCTAACAGAAGAACCAACGCCACCTAAGGAACAAACTCTTACAGAGTTAAATATGTATGAAGCAAAGTTATCTGATTATGTTATGTATTTACAAGTATTTTTAACTAGAACAAAGAAAAAGGTTAATGACCCAAAGTATCCTAAGTTTACTTACTTTGATGCTTCTACACTTAAATCAAATCATACCGTTGATGATTTAATGTTTAATATAAATTTATTTCAAAAATATATTCAAGTCACTAAACCTATTGTACAAATAGTGTACAACAAGTATTCGAAATTAAAAAACTAAATAAAGATAAGCCTTGAGGGCTTATCTTTTAACAGAATAGGGGTATATCTTTATTCACAAAGATACCTAAAATTCTCATCACTTGCTATAGATCCAAATAGCTTTAATGGACTTTGACCATATTTAGGTTCTCTATACACTAAAAATTTAGAAAACCCTTCTACAACTTCTGGATCAGACTGGGTCCTTGTTAAATAATTATTTAGTAAGCTTGTCCAATATTCTATAGTTTTAAGCTCTGGTTTAGTTTCAAAATAATTAAGTATATTAGAATCATCATCTTCTTGTAATTGATGTAAAAACTTATCTATCATTTCTAGACTATCAAAAGGAGTATCTTCTAATTGTGAATGCATCTTCTTAGACGCTTGAAGTAAATTCTTGTAATAATAATATTTAGAAGGTACACGCTTAACTGTTTCATTGCTAAAAAGCATAGAATCATGACTAACGGATTTCATTTCTATCGTTGATTTATAATCGGTCGTTTCAGTATTTTCTATTTTTTGTATATTTTGTTCTTCACAAATTATATCCACATCTCCTAATTCTTCTCTTATATATGGCATACTTTCAAGACCTGCTCCTGGCAAGGTCCTACACAAACAACTGACTGCACATTTCCTTAACATGAATATTTGTTTATCTCGCCATATAGGTGTATTCTTATAATATTCACTAAGTAAGATAGAAAAACTGTAACGACTACCATCATCTGATTTGAAATAAGCTGTACACTGTAAATCTTCTCTCTCTACTATATTACCTTTAAAGTCAAATTTACGTGTTTTAACCGGTTCTTCTTTAAACTCAAGAGTATATCTATTATACCCAGCCTCGTATGCTCGTATAAGCAATGTTTGATATGCTACAACAACTGTATAACGTCCATTAAAAGGAATTATATATGCTTCCTTTTTAAAAGGATTTAGATTATTTATCTGAAGCAGTGTTAAGATTTCCCTCTCTGAAGCCAAGTCCATTCCTTTAAGTCCATACATACTCTTATATGCTTCCCATACTTCATAAATATTATTTGAATTCATTTTATCTGCTATTGTATTAATTGTAGTGGATATTTCACTTCTTGTTATACTATTTGTACTTTGCACATTAATTTTCTTTTTTGTAATTTTATTCTTATACATTTAATACTCCTTGGTTTTTTGAATTATAAATAAATATTATAGCAAAAAATCATTTTTGTCAATAATTAACAAATGATCTAAAAAGTACTGAATCAATAAACCTAAAAATAAAAATTCAGAGCTTAACTAAGAATTCTCAAAGGAATGCTTAATTAAGCTCTAAAAGCCACATATATCATTCAAAAAACCAAGGTAGCTTTACCTACCAAGATGGCTTTACCTGCCGATAATCAGAATACAACAGATCCAAAATAAAATCAACTCTATTACAAATAATTCATATTTGTACATGTTTCAAAAAAATAAAAAAATATGAAGAACTATTATTTTATTAACTCGATATTTTTTTAAAATCATTCTCCTTTTAATTCTTTATACTTTTTCAAAAGTTTATCAAGCAAATCTTTTTGATTTTCAAAAAGCTCATCCATTAAAAAACTCGTAAATTTAGCATGACTTTTATAGAAGTCATAACTTTCTTGTTTTTTAAGCTGAAACCTTAATGGTTTTATTGGATTTTGTTTCGATTGCTTTATTGTTCCATTCGTTTTAGACTTAATATATCTTATAGAGGCTCTTATTCCATTGAGAGTAATATAATCTTCTTCAAGTAAGCCCATTTCAACTGCAGTAGCTAATTTTATATACTCGTAAGATTGAGTTTTTGCAAGCTTAAATTCCGACAAAAAATCTTTAAAAGAATTAAAACCTCCTTCTACATAAAGCTTATTATCATTTATCTTTTTTAAGATTTTCATAGTATCAATGATATTATATATTTCTGATCTAATATTATTTTTTAATTGTTTAACTAAATGATCAAATTCTTCTTTTCTTTGATTTTCATTACTTTTATCAAGAATATAATTTACATTGTTTTCTGAGATTCTTTTATTGATTCTTAAATCAAGATTTTTTCTATTCATAATTTTTTCTCCTTTAAACAAAGTTCAGCATGCCGAACCTTTTATATTTGCTAATTCTTACAATCTTAACAAAACAGAATCTAATATTTTGCTATATTCAATAATATAATCTTTTGTAAAATCAAATTTTTCATTACAACCTATTCTCTTATTTAAATCTTCTCTTTCGCTTATAGTACCTAAAAAATTATTTTTAGTACTTACTATTTCCATTAACTGTTTATGTGTAACATTTTTCTTAAACCTTGTTATAACAATGAAAATAGGTATGCCTGCTATTTCTTTTACAAACCCCCTCAATGTTTCAAACCCTTCTACAGCCCATTTTTCTGCCGTCATTGGAGATATTACACAATGACTACTAATTAAAGCAATCTTTAATGTAAAATTCCTTTTAGGATTAGTATCAATTATGACATAATCATAATTACTAATTACAGAATTTAATTTTGACTTTAATGAAAATTCAATAGGTAAGTGGCGATTACTATAGTAATAGTCTCCATTTAATTCATCCACAGTGATATAACTAGGTATTAAATCTATGTTATTATCAATACTAATAATACTTTTATTAATATCCAAGCCATCTTTTATAATTCCACCTATGTTTATTTTGGAAACGTCAACGTTTTGTGCTTCTAATTCATCAAAATAATAACTTGTAGTGGCAGCTTGATCATCTGTATCAATTAATAGAACCTTGAATTGATGTGATAATAAATTTGCAAGTACTATTGAAGTAGTACTTTTCCCAACACCTCCCTTAAGGCTTGCAATCGTAATTATTTTCGATTTTTTTCTATCCATTTGTTTATAAGGCCTCCAATCGGCAACTTTTTGCCATAAAATTCATGTACTTGTTTTTCTAAATTTGACATTATTTGAACTAGCGAATTGTAATATTTTTTATGAGATTTTTCTTTTCTAAGCAAATAAGCAATTCCTTTAACATAACAAAAAACACTGCCTTTTTTAAATCTAAATTCTATATAATAAACTTTTGAAAATGAGATTGTTTTAATAACTCCATTTTCTTCATATCTCCTTACTACATTCTTTATCGGCTTTCTATATCCATAGAATATTCCTAGAAATTTATCACCACCCTTTAATGCAAACAAACTAAACCAATCTATCTTTGATTTATCAAGCAATTCTCTAAATGCAATAAAAAATTTGTGCTCTTGTTTTCTATCGACTCCGAATGAATAGAAATCCATCATAATTTTTGTGTGATATAACATTCTATTATCTATTGCTTCGATCTTAACAAAGATCGGCTTTCTTTCTTTAGATTTAATTTCTAATTGCTTTTCTTTAAGGCGTTCTAATATACTTTCCATAACCAATCCTTAACTAGTAATTTTTTCAAATTTTCCTAATTGTAAATTAGCTTTATTATTCCCTATTATTTCCATAAGCTCATAATAGTAATAGTTACTAAATACCTTGGCATACCCTAATTTATTCTGTTTATTTAAATAATCTTTCAATATTGGTACTAAGATCTCATGGCTTACTTTGTACCTTAACTGATCAAATAGTATGCTAAATATGTTATTCCTAATATCTTCTTTGTCTTCTTTGATCGTTGATTTAACATATTCAACTGATTTTTTAAGATTTTCTATTATCTGATTTAAATCATTGTATTTATTATTTTGTATGATAAAGTGTGGTTTGTGTTGATATTGCTCGTATATCACGTTTATTTTTTTTGTTAATTGCTCTTCAGAGTATCCTGCGTTTACTAGTTGAGTCTTGACGTCTTTTAATATTTTTTGTAAATTTGTTTTAGTGCTGTTTTTAGTGTTGTGTGCCTTTTTTTTAGATTGATTTTCGTCTCTTTTTACTGCTTTGAATATTTCAATTGCAATTTTTTTATTAAGATTTAAATTTAAAATAGAAGAAAGTAAGTTGTTTTTGACTTTACTTTTTTTTGCATATTTTTTTATTTGTAATTTTTCTATTGATCTTGTTTTGGTTCTATTTTCTTCTTTTTTATTATAGATATTATTAAAACACTCCTCTTTTTCTACAGTCTCCTTTTTATCGCATGTTTTTTTAACATTAGCATTAACTCGTTTTTGAAATCTTTCTTTTTGTTTATCTTTGAAATGTTTGTTGATTATGTGATGACAGTTTTTTTTAGAGTATCTGAGTTTATAGTGCACTTCAGTTCCCATGTTAACACCCAAATGTCTGTGATAATTGATTGTCACTTGAAATTCTTTTTCTAGTTTATAAAGATATTTTTGAAGTGTTTTAAGAGTAGTTTCTTTGTGTCCATTTCGTTTTAAGTTTCCATTAAAGTAATAAAGTAGATTGCTTTGTGTGTATTTTTTATGTTTATTATTGATATATTCAATTGTTGATATTAGTGTTATTAATTTATGTTGGTATTTATTGTGGCATCGTGTATTAAGCTCTTTAGGTTGTTTATTTTCCAT
>NZ_CP075077.1 GCF_023035295.1 Borrelia coriaceae | reverse complement strand
TTTAAACTCCTTTGACGTATTATTGCTACCAATAGTAACCCAATACTCAATAAAAGTAAACTATTTTAATAAAAAATTTTTGTAGAAAATAAATATATCAAAACTTTTGACAAAAACAATTTTTGCTATATATTTATATTCATTAGTGACATCAAAAGGAGTATAAATTATGAAGAATAAGATATTAAAAAATGAAATTATAAAAAATGGAGACATGGTTAAAGTGGAACATCTTAGTTTATCTAATCAAAGTAATCAAAATAAAATAAACAAAATAGGTCGTAAATTAACAAAAATTCCTAAGAATGAATATTTTAAGTTTAATAGTGAAGTTGATTTTAGTATTCAAAGACAATCTTTAAGACGTATAGGTGCTAGTGAAGTTGGAAGCATGTTTATTGGTACTGAGCATGTGTCAAGACTTGCTATTGAAAGGATTTTAAAATCTGTAGATAGGGAAATCCCATTTAAAGATAATTTAAGCATGCGAAAGGGTAAGGTATTAGAAAATTTAGCATTTGATGAATTTATACGTATATATTCTGATAACATAGAGGTTTTATACAAAAACAAATATGCTAATGGGATAGATAAGTATAATTACTTCAAAAAGTATGGTAAAAAAGACAATTTAGTAGGTTCTACAATTGATGGTTGGTTTATAAATAAAGAAGGTGAATCAGAATTACTTGAGATCAAATGCAGTGATTCTATTGATTTAAGAAGTGCTGTTATTGAATATAATAAAACTGGTAATTTCCTAGAAAATAAATATTTCTTTAAATATTATGTTCAAGTTCAAGTACAGCTTGCATGTACTGGGTTAAGCAAGGGTAATTTGTTCTTCATCATAGGTAATGATGCTATTAACTGTGTAATAGATAGAAATGATGCTTTTATTAGTAAGGTAATGTTTGGTATTGAAAAACTTGAAGTGGAAGTTAATCGTATTGCTAAATATTTAAAACAGAACTGTGATGTCAAAAACATTAATTTAGACGCATTAATTACTCTTATAGATAATTTCTTTAAGTCTAGTTGCTTATATAATGAATTATCTAAATCAAATTACAAGATTGATTTTTTAGATTTTGTAAAGTCTGTTGATTTGGATACTAATTCTTATGAAAATCAACGTTTAAAGGGATGCTTATTAGAGATTAATGATTTACAATGTAAAATTGACAAAGTAGAGAATGATACTAAAAAAAAACATAAGTTAGAGTTAGATAAGATAACAAAGCCTATTAAAGATAAGCTTAAATTATGTATAAACTCAGTTTTAGGAGAATTCTCTTTACTTGAACATATACATTATTATCTTGAAGGCAATCTATTCTCTATAGATACAACTAAGAGAGCTATTAAGGATAGATTTAAGTCTTTAGGTGGTGATATTAACTTCAATTTTGATAGTTTAGATTTAGATAATGATTGGTCTACATCTAGTATAAGTGCTGTTTAGGAGAGGAAACACATGGGCTTGATGATAGTATTATCCTTATTTATATCTTATAAACTTATAAAGTTCTTGTGTGGGCTTTGCAAAAGGATTATAGAAAGAGTTGTTTATAATCTATGCTCAAAACAAGAATTTTTAGCAGACCTAAAACGATTCGAACGTGACTTAATACGCATGGAAATGCTAAGTAGATTAAAAGATAAGGAAAATTCTAGTGTTTGATATTAATTCTTTAAGTATGTCGGGTCGTTTAACTAGGGACTGTGAATTTGCTTATTTTGGTAATAAAATTCCTGCTTTAAAGTTTACTTTAGCTAATAATAGGGGATTTAAGAAAGATAATAAATTCACTAACCATTCTCACTTTTTTGATTGTGTTTTATTTGGTAAGAGGTCTGAGAGTTTAATTCAGCTTCTTACCAAGGGAGCACAAGTTGTAATTACTGGATCATTGCGTCATGAGAGTTGGTCTTGTAAGCGTACTGGTGAGAATAAAAGTAAGTACAGTATTTTAGTTGATGAGATTCAAGTTTTAACCTCACATAATAATGTTGAAAAAACTAGTTATATTAACTCTAAAGAAGAGTTTTATGAAGATATTCCATTTTAATGATTAAAAGTCAAGGAGTTTAAATTTGGGTAAGGTTATCTTTAAACGTGAGATTGTAAAAGAAATGCTTAGTAATAGTGATGATTTTGAAGATATTTTATTTAATAGGAAAGATGATGATGGAGACATTATGTTTGAAAATCTTAATAAGCAAGGGTTTACTGTAAGCAATGCTAAGTGGTGTCTCGATTTATTTTTGGGATTTTGCAAAGAAGATTATGAAGAAGCTTTTGAATGTGGAATCACCAAGATTAATAAGAAGAGTCTTTTTGTAAATAAGTCATTTAAATTATCTATGTTTTTAGATCGGATGTTGTATTTTTTTAATGAGGTTTTAAGTTTAGGGTTTTCTATAGAGATAGCTTAAGTTTTTAATAAGGAGGTTAAAGGTTAAAGATGTGTGTAAAACAAGATGATCCTAAGCTAGTTCTTCAGATACAGCGCTGGGGATGTTACTTTTTATCTCTTCATTATTACATAGCAAACTTTAAGAAATTACAGTTTAGTATCAATGATATTAATGTTAATTATCACAAGTTTGTTGATTTAGGATATATGAAATGTAATTGTTTTATTTTAAATCCATGCAAAATACTTAAATACTATGGTATTAATAGTGATGTAAGATGGGAACACCATTCTTATAAATGTAAATTGAATGAATTTGAAATAAGTGAAGTTAAAATCAAAGGTATTGAGGGTTATCATTTTATAGCAACTAATAATTCCTTAGTATGTTATGACTCATTGTGTCTTGATAGAAAAGGTAAGGAATATCAAGTTACATCAAAAAGGGTATTTAATAAAATTTGAAATTATTAAATAGAGAAGGCAGTAAGTATAGGTACAAAGCCAACATTATAAGTCTTTTTCCTAAACATACTTTATATATCGAAGGATTTTTTGGTACTGGATCTATATTTTTTGCAAAACCATTAGCTTGTTATAACATACTCAATGATAATTCTAAGTTTATATACAAGCTTTTTTATTTTTTAAAACAAGATCCTGATTTGCTTTACAGACGTGTAAGAGAAGCAATTATTTATGACAGAGTTATAAATGAGAATCAAGATAAAATAGAATATGTCATATTAAGGACTCTGTATTCTATTTATGGTACATGTAGTACAACTATAAAATTTAATAAAAATAATTCTAAGAAACTATTTTTAGAGAAGTTAAATACTTATAAATCCAAAATCAAAGAAATGCTTAATTTTGCAGTATTGACTTCTCGTGACATATTTGACTTTTTAAATGCTGTAACTAAGAAAGATAAGATTCCTTCAACATTTGTATATCTTGATCCTCCATATTCAATATCACGAGGTCGTTTGCATGAGAATCGGGGTTGGAATTTAGACTGTTTAGAAAAGCTCATTATAGAAATGAAGAGATATAATTGGAAGTTTGCAATAAGTGAATTTGATGATAAGGAGGTATTAGAACTTTTTTTAAAATATAATCTTCATATTAATTATATAGCTTTATCAAGTGGTATAGCTAATACTTTTGGTCATACTAAATATGAGATACTAGCAACTTCATACAAAGCTAGTAAATCAAGTATAACTTGTAAAAACACTAGGTATATCCAAAAGGAAATATTCAGTATATAGGTATTAATTTATGTGTAAAAAAATAGAGACCTAAAGCCTCTTAGTTTTTATATGAAGTAAAATTTTGCTTGTTTAGTTTTTCATTTGTTAATATTATACAATATTTTAGCAAAAACTAGTAGTTAATTTAAGCTATTTTTGATATCTTTGTAAGCTTGTATCTTACTAGCACTGGATAGGCCATAGACATTATCAATTTCAGAAGTGGATGAGTATTTCATAAGTTCTTTTATTTCAAATGAATTGTATCCTTTAGCTTTAAGTGATGCTATAAATATATTACGGCATATATGTAAGGACTTACGATATTTAAATCCAGATTTAACTAGTAATTCCTTAAACTGTTTTGAAATGTTAATTATATCAATTTTGTTGTCTTTAAATTTAACTTTACTTTTTTGAAAGAGATATGTACGCCTTGTGTCTTTTCCTTTAGATAGAAAGTAGTTTTGATGCGCTTGCATTATAGAGTTGAATTCAGATTTGCTAATGACTACTTCTCTTATGCATATACTATTTCTTTTTTTAGCTACATTTACACGAATAGAATAAAACATTTCACCATCACTACTCCTCTCTTTAGAGATATCAGTAAGTTTTACATTTTGAATCTCAACACCTCTACAACCAGTAATTGAGAGTAAATATACAAACCATCCTGAGATTGGGTCCTTTTCTTTAAGTTTTTCTATACACCTCTTTACTAATCTTATTATCTTATCATTAAGATAAAACCTTATAGGAATACTTCTTGTTTGCTTGGTTTTCTTATCTTTAAGATTAAGTTTTAGAAGATTTAGTTCTTCATTTAATTGTGTATTTTCCTTTATTAACTTATTAATTAAATGTTCTCTTTGCATGTACTTTACAAGTTAACTAAACACATTAAAAATATATAAATTTAACTATAAAAATCTTAGCAAATACTTACTCTTAAAGTCAAATTTAGATGCTTAGCATTGTATATAAAATATTGTCTTTAAGGTCATTTTTATAACTAGAATGTTTATTTTTTTGTATCTTAAACTATTATTCAATAGCTACTTTGTCTTATATTTTACAAATACTAAATTATTTACTCTACATTTACTCTATGATCTTTTTTAATAAACTAACATGTTACAGTGGTGTATTTATGTATAACAAATTTTAACTTCTTACTATCAGTTAACCTCAAGTTAACTTTTTTGTTCAACTTACCATTTTTGTAATGAGTTTAATTTATTCTTTTTTTTGTTTACAATTACTACTCTCTATTAACATCTTTATTATTAAAAAAGCACAACTTTGGTATGAGTCGTGCTTTTATTTGTTTTGAGTAAAGATGATTATTTATTTAAGATCTTACTTATCAATATACTATGTTTTTTGATATATACTAGCTTTATTGTTAATTACATGTGCTTATTACGCTTGTTTTAAAACTATCTAGTCTGTTTTCATCCATTGTATCAAAGTATCCTTGTATATGTGCTTTAAAAGCATTCTTTTTGTCTTCAGTACACTTTTCAAGTTCAGTTTGTATGTGTTTAAGTGCACTTTTAACTTTGCTTTCATTTAACAGTACAAACTTATTAAATTTAGCATCATTCCCTAAAGCTTGTTTTAAGAAATCTAGACTTGATTTTTCAGTATCATTTAATTTTGATCTTAATACTGCTTCGGGTTTTTCTTGTATATCTTCTGTTTGTTCTTCTTGTACTTCTCTTGTACTTCTACTTTTGGGTTTGTTTGTAAGATCATATTTGTAACAACTACCCATTAGTAGTAATGAAACAAAAATAAGATTAATTTTACTCATGTAACTCTCCTTATCATCATGATTGTAGAAATTTATCTCAATTTTGATTGTTATATTTCAGTTGTTATAAGTATTTATTGTTTTTGTAAAGTTTATTTTTTTGTTATAGAGTTTATGTTAATTAATTATATTTTTGTTAACTTAATGGTTAACTTGTGTTAAAGAGTATGAGTAGATTTAAAAAATCATTTGATGATTATATTGTGTATTTTAAAGAAGGTAAGCTTAATGACAGTAATATTGCAAAGGAAATGGGGGTTTCTAAAGCAAATGTAAGTAAGATGAGACACAAATGGGAAGCGGTTAAAGACAATTCTGAATATGTTAACAATAATAAGCTTACTATTCATGAAGATACTCTAACTAATATCTTACTTCATGCGTCTCAAAGTAATGCGCAAGCCCGAGATTTAAAGAGTCAGTTTAGTATGGCTCGTAGCCTTCTAGGAATAGAATTTATAAATTCATTTAGTAGATATGTAGAGTTGGAACTTAAAACTCATGATGATCAAATAGATAAAATAGAGTCTAAGATTATAAGTCTTTCTAAAGAGTGTGAACATTCACAAGAAGAAAATAGTAATGAAGACTTAACACTTCAACTGTCACAACTTAAAAAAGAAAGGGAAGTTAAGAAAATGCAGTTGTATTATGAGATGCTGCAAAAGCTAAAAGCAACAGATGTAGAGTCACGTTTTAAATTTCAAGTTTAAAGGTTAAGAAATGGATATATATAAATTACCAATGTTTAAAGAAATGCAAAGGGATTATAAACGTGAATTTGGGATTGATATATTAGAGTATATTAAGTTTAAAGAAGTAGAAGTTGATTTTAAAGGGTTTGAGAGTAAATATTTAACTAAAAAACAATTTGAAGTAATACGCAGTATAGAAAGAAATAATCAAAGTAAAATTATCTTAAGTGGTGGCATTGCAAGTGGTAAAACCTTTTTAGCATGTTATTTGTTCTTAAAAATCTTGATTAAGAATAGAAATTTATATAAACAAGATACCAATAATTTTATATTGGGTAATTCACAAAAATCATTAGAGATTAATGTTTTAGGTCAATTTGAAAAGCTTGCTAATATGCTAAATATCCCATTTTTACCTAAGTTTTCTAATACATCATATTTTGAACTTGATTCATTAAGAGTTAACCTTTATGGTGGTGATAAGGCAAGTGATTTTGAAAGATTTAGGGGAAGCAACTCAGCTCTTATATATGTAAATGAAGCAACAACTCTACATAAGGAAACATTAATAGAATGTTTAAAAAGACTTAGAGTGGGTATGCAAACAATTATTTTTGATACTAACCCCGACAGTCCTGACCACTTTTTTAAAACTGATTATATTGATAATACTAATACTTATTCTACATATAACTTTACAACTTATGATAATAATCTAATTTCAAAAGAATTTATTAAAACACAAGAAGAAATTTATAAAGACAAGCCAACATATAAAGCCAAAGTCCTTTTAGGCGAATGGGTTGCTCCGTGTGATGCTATATTTACCAATATTAATGTTACAAGTGATCATGAATTTGTAAATCCAATAGCATATCTAGACCCCGCATACAGTATTGGTGGTGATAATACTGCACTTTGTGTATTAGAAAGAGTAGATAATAAGTATTATGCATTTCTATTTCAAGAAAAACTACCATTTGGTGATCCTAAGGTGTTAAACACAATCAAAACTATATTAGGAAATCTAAATGTGCATACCCTTTATGTTGAAGATAGAGATAATATTTCAGGACATGGGAATGTAACACAAACCTTTTTAAAACTTAGATCAAATATGAATCATAAGTTTAGGATTGCACCGATAAAACCTATAAGTAATAAATTTACAAGAATTGCTACACTGATAGAACCCTTAGCAACCTCAAAGCTTAGTATTTTAGATTATTCAAGTAAATCAAGTATATCAGATATGTATAAATATAAAGGGGATGGTAAGAGTGATGATGATTCATTAGATAGTCTTTCAGCATCATATATGTTGTTAAGTCTAAATATGCGCTCTCTTAAAGCCCATTTTAGTAAAATAAGGTTCCTATAATGCATAAAATATTATATAATAATTAAATAAGGAGAGTTTATGCAAGAATCATCATTACAGTCTGTTGGAAGCGTACAAGTTTTTAGTGGTCATATAACTGAGGATATGATCTATCAAGAATTTATAAGGCTTGGAATGCAAGAGTTTATTGCAAATGATCTTTCTAAAAGATATTACCATAATGAACTTACTTACAAAGATATTGAGTATTTAGAAACTAATTTTAATCTTCAATTTGAAAAACTAGAAGAGAAGATTGATGGTGTAGAGAAGAGATTAGAACAGAAGATTGATGGTGTAAAAGATAAAATAAATGATGTACAGAAGGGATTAGAAGACAAAATAAATGGTGTAGAAAAAAGATTAGAAGAGAAGATTGATGGTGTAGAAAAAAGATTAGAAGAGAAGATTGATGGTGTAGAAAAAAGATTAGAAGAGAAGATTGATGGTGTAGAGAAGAGATTAGAAGACAAAATAGATAATGTAGAGAATAATTTAAATGTAAAGATAGATAGTAAATTTAATGAGCTCTCTAATAAGATAGACCTTAACAAGATGGAGTTAGATAATAAGATAGATAATGTAGAGAATAATTTAAATGTAAAGATAGATACTAAGTTTAGTGAACTAGATAATAAGATAGACCTTAACAAGATGGAGTTAGATAATAAAATAGATAAAACAGCATCAGAACTTAAGAGTACGTTAAGAGTGCATAATTGGATGCTTGGAACAATTATTACTATGTGTTTAGGAATTTTATTGACACTAATTTTTAAATAAATCAATGTGAATTCAATATCCCCTTCTTAAAGTCATATTTAAACAACAAATTTTTTTTCATAACCCTTATTTTTTTGTTAAAAAAATTTAGCAAAAACTAAGTATTGAGTTATATTTCTTATGGTTAAAGGTTAGAAGAATAAATGAGATTAGATTTCAAAGTTCATGCTAAAGATCTATACAAGTATTCAATATTCTTTAGAAATTACATCTCAAATGTAGCAGAAGACGTTCTTAAGAATGGGATCACTTTAAATAGTGTAATTCCAACTTCTTTGTCTATTGAAGATGCTCTAGATGCGTTAAAAATAGAATTAAAAGCAACATTATTTCAGTGCATAATCAGTTATCGTTTCAATGGTGTTGGGTATATTTTAGTTAAAACAGAAGACCAACTACAAGATTTACACTTAGAAGTAAATAAAGAATTTCCTACTGGATTTATGTATCTTGATTATAACAGTGTTCGTGATGAGGGGCCTGATGCTACTTATATAACATACAATTTGAAAATAAATGAAAACGATCAGATATCTTATAAGGAAATAAAAATTCATAAGAGTAGAGTAATAATACACTCTAATTATGACTATATACTTAAAGCATACAGTCCATGTTATACACCAAGCTTTTTGCTTAATATATATCTTTTTGAACAAATATATAAAGAAATAGAAAAGAGAATAGAGAGTCATAATTTTTTATTTTATAAAGATGAATCATTAGTAGAATTACAAGATGCTTTAGTTAATGCTAAAACGTCTCTAGATCTTTTAACTAAGGGTGTTGATAAGGGAAGTTTATTTACTAATATCTTCAGAAGGAATGATGATGAGCATATAAGCAAGTTTAAAGGTGTAAATAGTGAACTTGAAAGAGAACTATATAGACTTAGAAATAATTTAAATAATGACGGCATATTTTATAGTGGTACATCAGATGCTTCACTTGAAGTTATTAAGTATGACATAACCTATTTAAAAGAGGCTTTAGCATTAGTAAAAGCAAAGATAGGAGCTGATACTAAGGAGCCCTTAACTAGAAGCTTTAATGAACAAGTTAAGGGGCTTGGTAGTGATGGTAAAGGGGACAGATCTAACTATTACGACTTTTTAAAAGGTGTTCAAGAAGAGTTAGAAATTAATTGCAATAGTAAACTTAATAAATATTATTATTTAGACATTAGATTTAACTCATTGCATATTCTCACTGAAGAAGAAAAGTATGAAAGAGATTCCAAACTTATAGAATTAACCCTTAAATACAAGGAATTAGAAGCAAGTAATACGTTAAGTAAAAGTGAACTTGAGACTTTAAGATCAAAATTATTTTTTTATGAAAGCTAGAAGGAGAGTTTATGAATCAAGAAATACAAGATGTAGACAGTACACAAGAAGATACTTTAATTCAAAATACAGAGGGTAATAAAGAGAATACAGACAGTATTACTTTAAGTTTAAAAGAATATGAAGAGTATAAAGCATATAAAGCATCAAAAGAATCTGAAGGTAAGAATTTAACTATTAATGAGAGGATATCAAAAGAACTTTCAGAGTCACAAGCGCGTTTAGAAGAAGAAAATAAATTATTAAGTGAAGCTTCTCGTATTAATGAGATTGATAATTTAGCTCGTAAGCATTTAAGTAGTCATTTTAATAAAGAGACATTACTTGCTAAGGGATACTTATTAAAAGACATAATGCAAGCACAGCGTAGGGAGCTTGTTAGAAAATATGTACCCATTGAAGAGATTTATGCTATTGCTAAGGTAAGAGATACTAGTCATCTAGATGGTGAATTACTTGAACAACTTGTAAACCTTGCTAAAGTAAATATAAAGAAAAGAATACAATCTACAAGTGTCAATTCAAAAGGTGAGATTAAACTGGCCTTAACAAATGAGGATATCTCAATCTTAGATTCTAATTTTACTCCCCAAAACTTTAGTGAGTTTAATATTTCTATTGCTAATGCTTATAAAGAAAAAAGAAATCAATTTTATAAATCTAGAAAGCAAAAAACTGCTTAAGGAGATGAATACATATGTCAGAAACCATAACACAACTAAAAAAAGCTTATGATGACAAAGTAAAAGAAATACAAGATCTAATGAAAAACCCTAATAGAGATGCTGGGCTTTTTCATGTAGATATAGGTTTTAAAGACAAAGGTGTACACTTTGCAAATCAAGGTGGTACTCTAACTAGTAGTGTTGACAAGTTAGAAAATTATCCCGTTAAAGGATACCCATATAAACGTGGCGTTAAGCTATCTTACGAAGCAAATGATAGTGATGAGCCTTGTGTTGAAGCCGGGGGTGGTAATGATTTATATGGTATATGCACAGATATTGATGAGTTTACTAATACTGCTACAGTGATACCAATTACAAATAACTTTACTGGATATTTAGTAGTAAAACAAAGTGGTCAATCTTCTATTACACCAGGAGGAAAAGTTAAATTTGATGCAAATGGTGAACTTGAGAATGAAAGCGGTTCAAACACAACTATTAATGGTATTGCCTTATCAAGTGCATTTAAAATTAATGAAAAACTATATATAGCTCTTGTAAGTATATTTGGGAACAGAGGGTATAAATAATAGTGAATAACAAGGGTAATCAAAATCCAAGCTTAGTACCTAATTTGGGACATGTAACACTTGAACCCGATATGTATGCTGGCATGGATGATAATGAACTGATTGAGACTTTAAAACAACAGTTACAACAAGAACAAATAAAAGAAGATGATGAAGACAATGATGATGAACAAAAAGACGAAGAACAAGGAGAAGAATTACAACAACCTTCTAGAACAAGAGGACGAAGTCGAAGAAAAAGGCAAGCAGCAGTACTTGAAACTGAGGATGGTAAGTCATTGAAAGACGTTATATTAAAGTTAAAGAAATATTCTAAAAGTTTTAATTATGATGAAAGGTCAGTATTTAAAGCTAAAACTGATTTTAGAGATAAAAACTTAACATTTGATGCTATATCTCAATCTGTATCAAGTAGTACAGATAAGTTAGAAGAATACCCTGCTATAGGGTTTCCATACAAGAGTGCGGTTAAATTAAAAATTGAAACTGAAAAATCGGATGAGGTTCAAGTTGAAGTATCTGATGGTAAGAATATGTATGGTATATGCATTGATATTGATGAGCATACTAATGTAGCAACAGTAATACCTATAACAAATAATTTTGAAGGTTATGTAATTGCTAAAAGCTCTTCTAGTATTCAGATTGGTGATAAGTTAGATTTTGATTCAGATGGAAAAGTCATTAAATCAACTAATGATTCACAATCATCAATTAAAGCAATTGCATTATCAACTATATTTACATTAAATCTTACTGATGATACATCTAAAAAAGATCAAGAGGATTATAAGCTGTATTTAATAAAAATAGCTATTTATGGTAATAAGGCCGTTTCTTAAAGTAAAGCAAAAGGTTAGGAGGTTAAAGTGTCAACAAACATAACTCAGTTAGTAACTGACTATCAAGATAAACTTAAGAAACTAAAGAAGCAAATGAAGAACCCTACTAGTGATGCTAGTACTTTTAGTAATAAGGTTGATTTTAGGGATAAAAATAGACATTTACAAAATCAAGGTGGTACTGTAACTAGTAGGCATGACAAATTAGAGAATTACTTCTTTACAGGTTATCCATATAAAAGAGGAGTAAAGCTAGTTGTAGATACAACATCAGATAGTAGTAAACCACATTATGAACCACATGTTGCAGTTGGTGGTGAGGATGACATTTATGGCATATGTACAGACATAGATGAGTTTACTAATACTGCTACAGTAATTCCTATTACAAATAATTTCCAAGGATATTTAGTAGCAAAAGAAAGCAGTAGTATAAAAAGAAAAGACAAACTTAAATTTAATACAAATGGTGAGCTTGAAAAGGTTAACTCAAGTGATGGCAAAATTAATGCCATGGCATTATCAGATGCTATTGAACTTGACACTGAAAAAAAGCTTTATATAGTAAATGTAGCTATTTATGGTAATAAAGGTAAACCAAGTTAATAAGTTAAAGGAGGTTAAAGATGTCAGAATTATATGATCAAAATTATTATGCTAAAGAGATAGCAAATATATTTAATGAAGTAAAGTTACCAATATTTTATAATTGGTTTTCTAGTGAACAAATTGAAGATGTAGATTTAAAGACAGGGTACTTAAAAACAATAAAATGGGATGCCTTTCTTAATGCTAATCCAACAACATTAGTAAATGAAGTTAATACTATTGCTACTATTGGTTTTCGTTCAGAAGCAGTTAGACTTAACTATCTTAAATTACAATATAAGTTTAGACATTTAAAGCAAACTTCTGAAGGATTTTATAAAAATAATGATTATGCAGGTGATGTAAATAATAATTTACTTCCATTTAGGGAAGCATATAAGCTTGCAAGTAATGAGATTATTAAACTTATAAATCACTTTATATTGACTGGTTCTGTCTCAATACAAAAAGATGGTAAGAATCAAAAACGTATGCTTCCTAATATGTATGGACTGCTTAATATGCCTGATCAAGTAAAAGAAGATGTTGAGTCATCTAATAAAGATAAAATGGATAAAATATTTGAAAAAATAAAAGATGGGCTTGGAAAACTAGAACTTGGTGATGAGTTTTCTACTCCTATGATGGTACTAGTTGATCCAAAAACAAGTTTAAAACTAGTTGAACCCTATGCAATAACAAATACATCAACATCATCTAATATTTATTCTTCAACTGATTCATGGGAAGATTTTCTTATCAAGACTATTAAAGCTGTTAATAATAGACAAGAAGTATATATCCAAACATCTAATTTACTCTCAAATCAGATATTAATTTATCCATTAAATTCAGAATTAATTAAATTCAAACCAAGTAAGTATATGTTACCAATGCCAAATGAACAAGTTGATAAAGATTCAACTGATATTGCACATTCATACATTGATTTTGTTTTAGGGGGTCTTATTGCAACAGCAAAGAGCATATTAAGAGTTGATATTAAGCAAAGTTAATTATTAGTAGAAGAGGGGTTAGATATGTCATCAGAATTGCAAACACTTCATAGTAAGATATTAAGTTTACTTAATTTAAATGAAGAAGTATTGTCATTTACTCAGTTTGAAACTTATACAGAATTACTTGAGATGATAATAACTACCAAAGGAATTAATGCTGACATGCTTACCTCCTCACATCTGATATTACTACTTTATTACTATATAGGTTGTAAACTAAATCAAGCGGGTGTGATACGTGAATTTGGTCTTGATCGGATAAAGAGTGAGAAGATTAATGATCTTGAAATTTCATATCACCCTATTGGTAATGAATCTAATGCAAACACAAGTTTTTGTAGTCAGTTTGAATCTTTACTTAGTAGTCTTAAAAGCCAAACAACTAATCCTTCTTGTTGTATAGGAATTATAAGATGATTCATAAGAATAATGTTAGAAGTAGACTAGCAGGATCAGCATCAAGAATAATCTCTTACTTTAAGAATGAAGAGACGCTTAAACTCTATAAAGGCACTTATGCTTATTTAGAAGACTTATCAGATTATCAGTTGACATATGATAAGGATAAATTTCAAGAGTTTACGGGTGTATTTTTTAGTATAGAATCAGATGAACTTACAAATTTATATGATTCCAATCTTTATGATATAAAGTCGCTTCATAAACTTTATACTACATCTAATTTAGAGTTTGAACTTAAAGATAGAATATCAGATTCTAATATGTTTTATGAAATAGTCAGTATTGACTCTAGTATTGGCTATCTTACTATCATTTTGAAGGTAATAGAATGGAAATAGAGATTGAGATTGGTTGGTTTGATAAAAGAAATGCAAAAATTGCTCGTATGCATGAATTTGGTAGTAGCAAATTGCCTTCAAGATCACATCTATATGCTGTTGCTAATGAAATGGGATTTAGGGAAAACATAGACACAATTTATATAAGAAATTGCTTTATGGAAAATCCTAAAAAAGGTATGCAAGCCATAGCAAAGGCTTTTATTACTTATTACACTAACTATGTTGTATCAAACAAAGTAAAACCCCAAATACAAGCTAAAACCATTGCATATAAAAAAAGAAAAGGATCATCTTATCCAACATCAACATTAATTGATACTGCAAATATGCTTAATTCTATTAGTTATAGGATAAACTAGTGATACTCAATATTAAGGTTATACATACTTGTTTACTAGATTATCTAAAAAGTTTTAAAGAAGTCATTAAGAACTTAGGAATAAACTTAGACATAATTCATACATATAATCATCCATACATGTCTAAACACACTACCAAGCTTGAAAATATATGTGCAGTTAAATTTGAAAATATAGATAACTTATTAATACCAAATTCAAGATGCGGTGAATTTTACTCTAATGTAAATGAGTTTAGTTTGCATTTTCAAATATTTATTTTAAGTCAAGTTATAAATTCTCAAGATAGGGATTCATATTACACCATGCTTCAAATTTATAGTTTGTTAACTGATTTTATTTATGAGAATACTTGTAAGTTAACACTAGAACAAGAAGAAGATGATAAATATTCACTTCAAGTTAACTTATATATCTATCCTACAACAAATATGCAAAACAGTGGACTTATTAAAATTGATTCCAATTATAGCAATGTTGCTTATTGTTGTAGTCAAAACTTTAAAGCTAATGCACAGATTATACAAAAATTAAAGGAGGCTAATATTGCCACAAGACACAATTAACGTCAATTTAACTCACCAGGCCTTAGATATAAAACATGTAAATTATTACCAGCCCTTACTAGTATATAAATGTTCAAAGATTAAAGTTGAAACTTCAACACCTAAAGTGAAGACATTAAACTTAAATATAAATAGCTTTACAAAGCAAATTGATGCACTTGAAAAAGAAGGTAGTAACGATCAGGATGCATTTGACAAAGAAAAAGCTTACCTAAAAAAAGCAATACAAGCATTCTTCTCAGCAGGCGAGCAAGGCTTAAGATCAGTTAAACTCCTTATATATAAAGATTCAAACGAATCAAAGGAAATTAAAAGCCAGTTACAAGAAAACAGATATACTTTTGTTGTTCTTATAAATACTTACTCAAGCACTAATGACGGTGGTGATGGTCTTACTGTATATAAAGATGACTATACACATTTTAAAGAAGATAAGCACTTTTTTGTATTCGCAACTAAAGAATCTGAAATAAAAGAGTTATTTAAAAATGGTAGTAACTCTAAAGCCAAAATTATTGTTATTCATTCTAAGAAAGAAGAGCATTTACATTTAAGATTTATATCTAAATACTTACATGAAGCTAGTATATTTCATTCAACTAATCCTTATGGACTTAAGTTCAGTGGTATGAATCCCATTACTGATAGTGGTGATATTGACAAACTTAGAAAAGCTAATATTAATTTTTACTCATTGCTTAATGAAACGGGTCTTGATGGCGTTATGGCATTTAAAGAAGGTGTAACTCTTGAAGGAGCTGCAATTGATGAATTATTCACTTATCACTATATCAAATATGAGCTCACCTTTGAACTTGTTAGAGTATGGAATGTTAATAATAGACAAAACAGTAAATTATCAGCTTTACAACTTGATGGTAAAAAAGACAATGCATATACTACTGCTATTGAATGTAAACTTAAGAGTTTCATTGATAAAGGTATGATTGTCTCATATTCAGATCTTAACGTTAAGATTGAACCAAGTTCAAGCTTAAAACTTTTACTATCACTAAATATTGTTTACAACTTTAGTATGAATAGCGTGCTTCTTAATATTACTTCACAAGACATTAGTGATTATTTAAATACTTTATCCAGTTAAGAGGAGGGTTTAAGCTTTGAATAATTTATATAAATTAACAGATGTTTATTTTTCAATAGGTGGTAGGCAAATTAACAGTGGAAAATTAGAATTTACAAGTGAACCTACAACAAGAGCAATAATTAGCAATGAAGACAGAGGCCTGCCCGTTATTAGTCTTAGGGATCCTAAAACCATTACTTATATATTCAACATTGAAGTTACGCTTGGTAGCCAAGATTACATTTTACTTACACAACTAGCAGATGATCAGTTTTATAACATGAATATAAGTAAAAATGACAAAATGTTAGATCTTGTATTTAATGATCGTATTTCAACAAAAATTATTAGTAATACTGCTGTATTTACAGAAGAACCCTCTAGAAGCTACTCATCTGAAGCTGAAAAGGTTACTTTTGAGATCAGAGCAATTAATTGTGAAAAAATAACCAAAATAAATTAAAGGACAGATAATGATTACAAGATATAAAATGCAAATTTTAAGTAAAGATAAAACTTATGAGTACCAACTAAAAGTATTACCAATGTATGAATGGGATTCTATATTAGGATTTTCACAAAATGAAGGCACCCAAAAACTGAACGAAATTAAATATTTAAAGGAAATTACCAATTTAATGATAAAACCAGGATTTCTAGATGAATTTTATCTTATTTTGGATAATAATAGAGAATTTGCTACTTATTATAAAGATTACCTTGTAGCAATTATATACTGTGTAGAGTTTAATATATTTCATTTAGATCCCGAATTTAAAAAGCCATCTTTTATTTTCCTTAAAGAATATGAAAATAATGTTGGAGATTTTGTTCAATTTGATTATATAAATGACACAGAATTTAATTATGAACACGTTGTAAATAAAATAAAGGATAACAATCAAGATAGGATAACCTTATGATTACTAAAGATGCTCTTCAGTTTATAAAAAGTCTACAGACTACTAGAGAACGCTATTTTGCTTTACTTGAAGAAGTTAAAAAAAATAAATACTGGCTACCAATATTTACAAATGTATGCTCTTACAATGAAGTTAAAAGCATGTTTTATGATGAACTCATGGAAGTTAATAAAATATCTGAAGCTAAGTTAGAAAAACAAATATTAGAACTTATTCTTTCTAAGTGAGGATACGTGTGAATGATAAATTTACAATCAAATTTAAAGGGGTCTTAGATCACGCAGCAACGCGAAAATCATTAGAAAGAGATATATCCAAGTTAGAAAATCTAATCAAACCCAAACGAACATCACTTGGAAGTACAAAAGACTTTATTAAATATAACTTACAAGAAAAGAAACGCGAACTTAAAAACCAAACCAAATATGAAAAATTAAGAGACAAAGTAGAAAAGTTTAGACTTAGTGAAACTAAAAAACTCATAAAGCAAGGCTATACATTCCAAAAAGCACAACGTGAAGCATTTAAACGTTCTACTATGTCATCAGAAGATTTAAGAACATTAGAATATAAAAAATTAAAAGAAGAGAGTAAACGAAAAGGTAAGTTAACACAACAAAATAAAGTAGGAATTGGTATCCCAAGTATTGCAATAGGAACTGCCATTGGAAATATAGTATCTCATGCTATAAAAAAGGTTTCTTCTAATACTCTTGGATTTGCAAAAGAAGCTATAAAAGAACAAGCTATTGCAAAAAGATTTAATCTTATAAATTCTAGGATATTTGAAAAAAACGAAAAAGCAAGCTTAATGAGTAATCTACATGGCATGAAAACATTTGAGCAAACCAAAAGCATAGAAGAATTCTTAAGCAAAGCTGGTGTCATTAAGGGTACCCTTGCTAACTTGGGACTTGATAATGAAAATAATGTATTAAAATCTGTGGAACTTGCTGCTAAGCTTAAGGCAAGTGGTATTGCTTCAAGTGATGACGATGCTATATCTTCTGTGATTGAACTTCTAAGTGGTAAAGGTAATGCAATTTTTACAATGATGAGTCAGTTTAAAAAAGTTAGAAAAGATTATCTTGAACAATCACAAATGCAATATGAACAAGGAGCTACTCTAGACTTAAGCTCTAGAACCAAAATGATAGAAAAGATACTAAAAGACTTTAACTCTTTAAATATCACGCAACATGCAAGTGCTGCTGATAAAGCAGTAAGCAATATTTACAAATTAGATGATGAGCTTAAAGAACTAACTGCTAAGGTTATGGATCCTTTAGTAAAAGTCACTGCGGATCTACTCACATGGCTTAAAGACTTTAAGTTTAAAACACATATCGTTGATCCCTTAATAAACGGAATCAAAAATATTTTTTCTTTAGATATCTTAATTGCAAGACTTAAATCAATACTTCCTAAATTCTTAGGAGGTGACGGTGGTGAGAGTCTTGCTAAACTTCAAGAAGAATCAGATAAATCTGTATCTACACCATAATTTAACTTTTAAATGAGGAGGGTTACTTAAATATTGAACAATAATACATTATCACCACATGAAATATTTCAAATAATTAGAGATGTTTCAACCCAAATCTTTGCTTTATTTAGTACTGATAACTTTATAGTTCTTTTTCCAAGACCCGATCTTAAAGGAATGGGATACCTTCCACAACTATTTTTTATTAAACCAAAGTCTGAACTTATTACTAGAACTTATAACACAAGTTGTTCTAAACGTCCTGTTATCAATTATTATTCTAGAAAAGCTGAATATGTAAGCTATAATCCAACTCTAACAGCCGAGACTATATCACTCTCAGGTGGCATCTTAACAAATTTATATAAAGAAATGTTAACACCGCTGAAATCAACTTATTTTGGTAATTGTCTACTCGAATTTGATAGTAATTTGGTAAAAGAACAACTAGCATCTAGACTACAAGCTCAAGTACCATTTACTGCTTACAGTCCATCATTTGGTATTAAAGATTTGGTTGTTATAAATTCAATCACATTTAAAGATACTCCTTTTATTGATGAAGTTGAAGTTAGTCTCAATATGGAGGTTATTAAAACATTTTCATTAAGAAAATATAAAGGATAGCTTAATGATATTACTCAAGTATGACTTTAAAATTGAATTTTACTCTACTATTAACTCATCCAATTCTGATATTACTGGTGAGGCTATAACTGAAGATGTTCCTAAAATTGTTATAGATACACAAGATGGTATACACATAGATATTTCCATATCTAATATTTATTCAAGCTATAATTTTGTAAGAGCAAAACAAGCAAAGCTAGTACTTTGGAACTTGCCATTAGATTTTACTTCTGATGTAAAAGAAGGAGATGTTGTAAAAATATTTTATAAAAAATATGCTCATGAAAAAGAATTTGAATTTATCATGGCAGGGTATCTTGGCGTTCCAATGAGTACTGATTATCCTAGTGGTGATTTTAGTGTAGAACTTGAGATTCACTTAGCCTCAAAAAGTAATTTTTTCAATCGTGAACTTAAAACTAAACAATTTAAAGGTATGAGCGTAGAGGCTGCTATTAAATCAGCTTTTCCAAATAGAAATATTATCAATATGAGCACTGATGACAAGCTTAGAGTCATTGAAGAAAACTTTTACGCAACAACTCCAAAAGAATTTATAGAAAAACTATCTAAAAAATATGTCAAAAGCGCATTAGCAGACGTTGGTAATGGAATAGACAAAGTTGAATGTAATTTTATATTTACAAACTATATGAAAACTGGTCATTCTACTCATTATGAAAAACTTGAAGATTACGGACTGCAGTTTATACCTCAACAAGAAATAACATTAGGTTCTAACCGTAATATAAGGCTCATATATTGGAAAGCCAAAGTAACTTATACACATAAGTTAAGAGTTGGTGACAAAGTGTCATTTATCGATTCTCTTGGAAATACAATCAAGAACACCATTAGTGAAACAAATGCTACACTTAGTAATTCTAATGAATGCTCACTCATGCTTAAACTTTATGATGACTCAAATGGTGTTCAAATTTAAATCATAATTAAAAAGGAGATACATATGCACTCTAACTACGAATTTTATAGAATGAATCAAAATCTATATGGATCTGCCCTAACACAAGAAGAAATAAAAAAATGGATATTTAGTAATATCTTCATTACTAAAATAGGTAAAGTTAAAACCTTTGATCCAAATTCACAAAAAGGTGTTGTAATAATTGAAGAATTTGATAACATCGAAATTGAAACACAAAACATATCAAATATTAACATAAACCCAAATGAAGGTGAAATGGTATTATTACTTCAATCTAATATCAACCTTTTCAATCACGATGATAATATTAACTTTGACAAAAATCATTTCTATATATTAAGTA
Source organism: Borrelia coriaceae (assembly GCF_023035295.1). Lineage (NCBI taxonomy): Bacteria > Pseudomonadati > Spirochaetota > Spirochaetia > Spirochaetales > Borreliaceae > Borrelia > Borrelia coriaceae. Next base: position 8,548 of record NZ_CP075077.1, on the reverse strand, counting down.
TTATAAATCCCAAATATCTAGAAATGGCTTGTGATGATATCAAATTAAAAACCATTAATAAAATTGATATTAAATCTAACAATCAAATCAACGCAAATTCTGATCACGATATCAATCTAAATGCAAATCAAAACATCAACATTAATTGTGTCGATTTTAGTATTAAGGCTGAAGATGATGTTGTAATTAAAGCTAATGATGACATTGATATTAATTCAAATTACAATCTTGATTTAATAGGTAAAAATAAAGTTCGAATTAAATCTAATAATAAAATTGATATAAGCAACAATTCTGAAACTTTAAAAAGTATTTTAATTGATATAACATACGCTATTACTAATTTAAGAGTTACTGGTCAAGCTATTATAGATGAATCTAGTAGAGCTGGTCTTTATAGTCTTAGAAACAGAATTTATGATTTACTTGGTTAGATTTTTGCTAAAATAGTTATATATTTATTTTCGTGGTTAAAGGTAATAAAGATTGGATATCAAAATTAATAACAACTTCGATTTAATATTTAACAATGACTTAAATATCATAGATGGTGTTGAAGAACAAAAACAACGATTATTTATATTTCTTAAAACACTAAAGGGAAGTATATCTTACGCACCACAGTGGGGACTTGACTATTTATATCTTTTAAAAGTATGTAAACTAGGAAAGCTAAATCAAATTAAAACATACTTTTACAACGTAATTAATGAATTACAAATTAATCTTGTAGGAATCAAAGTTGAAATTAAACTTAAAAAATTAAATATTACATTTTACTTCCCAGGTGACTCACTTGAAACGGTTATTAATACATGAGTATCATATTTGATCCCAATTTTGGAATTTTAAAACAAAATATTTCACAAATCGTAGAGACTAAAAAAGAATATTTAATGCAAATGTATAATGTTGTAATAAGTGATGACCCATCTTCAATTTATAATATTATAGCAACCTCACTTTCAATTGTAGAAGAACAGATCATTAATGAACTTAATTTATTTTTTGATAAAATGCAACCCGGTGGAGAATTTTTCCAAATTATTCAAAAATATATAACTTCAAATAGTATTACCCAACCTGGTGTAATAAAAGCATTACTTAACCTAGATAAAGTTGAATATGCTAATCTTACAAGTGAAGCTGGTAAGGTTAAGATATATCTACTCTTAAATGAATCTGTATTAAATACATCAAAAGCTCAAATTCAAGATTCTAAATTTAAAGCCAATCTTTGGAAAATGCTTTATGAGACTGTTCCTAGTGGTACTAACCTTGAAGGAGATATTGAAATTGATGGAATGAATGAAATAAATCAAAAAAAAGTATACAAAGTCACACTTGGTAAGAAAAAGTATCTTTATCTTAAAGTTAAATACAGTCTAGATATTAAAAACCATACTTATCTTAACATTGATAAACAAATACGAAATATCTATGATCGCATCATCAAAAACAATTATTCTGATATGGGTATTAGCTTTGAATATCAAGATTTCCTTGCTCCCGTTAATGAAATTAAAGGTATTAAAAGCATGAAAATATTTGCAGTAACTAAAGATGATACAAGTACAAACATATCAGATTTAAGTAGTGAATTTAATAGTAATGAAAATAAAGATATTACTGTACAACCTTCAGAGTTGCTTGTATTTGATACTACTCATAGATTAATCATTGATATTGAAAGTTAGGAGCTAAATTTTGAATCAACTTGGGTTTACTCGAAATAGTCAACTTGATAAGTTTATACAAAATGAACTTAACTTTGCTAATGTAATGCTATCTGAACTTGTAAGTCTAAATTCTAACTTTACTGGATTACCAATTAGTAAACACTGCACATCTAGATTCATTGCTACTTGGCTATCTAAGATATTTAATATATTTTATGTTGAAACACAACCTGTTCAAGATCTTACAAAAAATATTGATAGTATTATTTATGCATTAAAACACATTGGTACTGACGCATCTTTTACTAAGTTATTTAAAACTTTTCTTAATGTTGATATTGAAATTACAGTACCAAGTGATGGTGTTATTAATATAAAATTACTAGGTGCTGTTAAAACAAACTTTACTGCTAAAATCTCACCTAGTTCTACTACTAATAGAAATAGAAAAATCAAATTATGTTATAAAAAAGAAAATGAAAATATCCAATGTAAAATCTTAATTTTTCACTTCCTTCCTAAAGGATATGCTGAATCTATTTACACGTTCCTAAAAAACTTAATACCAATTGGAAGGGCTTTAAAATTATATGACATGGAAAATAAGGAAATTGCTAAATTTAATATTTAAAAGGAGTTTGTATAAATGAGTGACCAAGACGATTGTATTCAAATTAAAGATTTAAATAGACTTGAATCAGTTAAAAATACTGATTTATTACTACTCGATGATGGTATTTCAAGTTGTAATGCTATTACTTTTGAAAATTTCCTTAAAACTACTAAAGAAAAAACTTTTAAAGGTGAAGGACTTACTTATTTTAAAGAAATTATTAAAAGTACTATTGCTACAGAATTACAACAAGATGAGGATTTTATAAATCAAGTTTACAGTAAAATACTTAACAAATTTTTAAATGATGACTCTAGTAGTATTTCAAATACATATAGTAAAGTTAAAGATAAACTTGGAAGTGGACTATCAACATACAATTTAAGCAAAGATGATTACTTTGTTACTTCAAGTTACAGTTCATTACAAAGATCACAAATACCTGAATATCTAACAGGAATCCCTTCAGGGTTTACTACTACAAAAAGTAAAACTTCAAGTACATCTATTTATGCTTCTTCTTTTAAAAGTCAAGCTTATGTATTAAATATGACATCAGAGTATTCAAATCAAGAAGTAACTCTCATTTTTTATGATTCTGATGATGACAAGCCCATTTACTTAGATATTTATGCTGATATAACAATTAATGCTGGCAGTACTAAATATGTAAAAAAAGTCTCACTTGAATATTCTAATGGATCAAAAAAGTCAACAGCATATTATTACGGCGCTAAGAATGCTTATATAGACATTTTATGCCCAGTTCTTAGAGGTTGGTATATACAAAAGCGTGGTTACTTAGATGGTTATAAAGTGCCCGTATTAGTAAAGTTATAAATTAAATAGCAAAAACTATTTTTTGATATATAGTTGTAGCTACCATAATTTTAAAGTGAGGTTAAAGCATAAATGAATGATACAAATATAAACAATTTAACACAGCTTTTACTTGGTATTGATGGCAATAAGTTACTTGTTATCTCAGGTTTAATCCTAGGGCTGGCATTTTTATTAAAACCAGTACTTAAAGACATTTTAAATATCTTACTAGATAAGTTTAAAACACAATGCAAACAAAAAGACAAAGATGAGAAGGAGGGGTTATGATACTTGCAAAGCAACATCTAGATAGTGCTTTAGAGTCAATATCTAATTTAATTGATACACTTTCAAACTTCAAAGACGGCAGTTTCAATGAGAATGCTCATAAAGCATTTTCACTATTGTGTGAATTTTATTTAGAATACGAACAAATCTACACTAAAAATATGGAAATACTAGACAATGCATTAACTCCACAAATCAAGTTGGATCTTGAACCTATCCAAACTAAAATAAAAGAATTTATAGAAAAAGTTAATAGCAACCCAAACAATATGGAATTGCCTTCACAAATTACATATCATGAAAAGGAGACAAAATGAAATTAAGTACTGCTAAAACTAGCGTTGAAATTCTAAACAAATTTACAGATATCATCAAAAACAATAACCAAAATAAAAACACTGCTACATACATTAATATTTTCACTAAAGTAGTCAATTACTTTTACTGTCTATATGAAGCTAGTGTATATCAAATGGAACAAAAGGAAGCTATCAAACTATTATCTGAAATTGAAGAAATACTAAGAATTAACATTGAAATAATAGAAACTGCTGATGAGTATGATGAACTTTCAAAATACATATCTCAACTTAGAGCTAAACGCAACAAAATAATGAGTACTTACATCAAAATGTTAAAGGAGGCCTAATTTGAAAAAGCTTATAAATTTAACTTTTTTAACACTTATCTTCTCATGTACAACCATAGCATCACTAACAGAAGAACCAACGCCACCTAAGGAACAAACTCTTACAGAGTTAAATGCATATGAAGCAAAGTTATCTGATTATGTTATGTATTTACAAGTATTTTTAACTAGAACAAAGAAAAAGGTTAATGACCCAAAGTATCCTAAGTTTACCTACTTTGATGCTTCTACACTTAAATCAAATCATACAATTGAAGATTTAATGTTTAATATAAATTTATTTCAAAAATATATTCAAGTCACTAAACCTATTGTACAAATAGTGTACAACAAGTATTCGAAATTAAAAAACTAAATAAGTAGAATAAGATAAGCCTTAAAGGCTTATCTTTATAAATAAATAGAGGTTAAAATTACACACCCTATTTACATAGGTAACTAAAATTCTCATCACTAGCTATAGATCCAAAAAGCCTTAATGGACTTTGACCATATTTAGGTTCTCTACACACTAAAAATTTAGAAAACCCTTCTACAACTCCTGGATCAGACTCTGTTTTTTTTAAATAACAATTTAATAATCGTGTCCAGTACTCTACTGTTTTAAGCTCTGGTTTGTTTTCAAAATAATTAAGTATATTAGAATCATCATCTTCTTGTAATTGATGTAAAAACTTATCTATCATTTCTAGACTATCAAAAGGAGTATTATCTAATTGTGAATGCATTCTCTTAGATGCTTGAAGTAAATTCTTGTAATAATAATATTTAGAAGGTACACGCTTAACTGTTTCATTGCTAAAAAGCATAGAATCATGACTAATGGATTGCATTTTCATTGTCGATTTAGAATCGGTTGTTTTAGTATTCTCTATTTTTTGTATATTTTGTTCTTCACAAATTATGTCCACATCTCCTAATTCTTCTCTTATATATGGCATACTCTCGAGACCTGCTCCTGGCAAGGTCCTACATAAACAACTGACTGCACATTTCCTTAACATGAATATTTGTTTATCTCGCCATATAGGTGTGTTCTTATAATATTCACTAAGTAAGATAGAAAAACTGTAACGACTACCATCATCTGATTTGAAATAAGCTGTACACTGTAAATCTTCTCTCTCTACTATATTACCTTTAAAGTCAAATTTACGTGTTTTAACTGGCTCTTCTTTAAACTCAAGAGTATATCTATTATACCCAGCCTCGTATGCTCGTATAAGCAATGTTTGATATGCTACAACAACTGTATAACGTCCATTAAAAGGAATTATATATGCTTCTTTTTTAAAAGGATTTAGATTGTTTATCTGAAGAAGTGTTAAGATTTCCCTCTCTGAAGCAAAGTCCATTCCTTTAAGTCCATACATACTCTTATATGCTTTCCATACTTCATAAATATTATTTGAATTCATTTTATCTGCTATTGTATTAATAGTAGTGGATATTTCACCTCTTGTTATACTATATTCTATCTTTGCTTGATTTTCATTTGTTACTATATTTTGACTGCTTGTTACTGTATCTTTAACCTCTTTTCTTTTTAAGCTTTTATTTGCTTTACCCATTTTGTTTTTTATATTTTGAATCTTATTATTCATAATTTGTACTCCTTTTGATGTCACTAATGAATATAAATATATAGCAAAAATTGTTTTTGTCAATTATTCAAATGATTTTTTGTTAAATTTATGGGTAAAAAGTTAAGGCTTATTTAAGCATTCTACTCAAAATGCTTAAATAAGCCCTAAAAGACCCAACTATATCGAACATCAAAGGTAGTACATTGAAGAACAATAAATACTACGATAATAATCAAAGTATAACAATTTTCAAATAAAATCAATCATTTTTATTTTTTTTTACAAAAAATTGATTGTGTTTAAGTAAAAAAATTATTTATAAGCCTTGAATATAAACATTTAGAGCTTAACTAAGCATTCTTGAATAAAACATCTTAGTTAAGCCCTAAGCGCACATATATATCGAACATCAAAGGTAGTTCTAAATGGTATACAACTACTTAATAATCAAAATATAACAATTATCAAGTAAAACCAATTATTTTTGATTTTGATAATAATTAAATTATTACTTATTCAAAATCATTTCAATGAGTTAAATTGATCTACAAGTATATTAAGCCAATCTTTTCTATTTTGAAAAATTTCATCTAAAATAAAACTTGTAAGTCTTGCATTTTTCTTATAAAAATCATAACTATCTTTCTTTTTAAGCTGAAATCTTAATGGTTTTATTGGATTTATTTTGGATCTTCTCATCATTTTTGAACTTTTATTTCTTAAGAGCATCACAGTATTTTTAAACCCATGCTTTAACAAATAATCTTCTTCAACTACACCATCTTCTATAGCAGTTGCTACTCTTAAATAATCATAAACTTGTGTTTTAGCTAATTTATAATCTTTTATAAAAGCATCAAAGGTTTTATAGCCATCAAGCTTATAATAGTCATTATCTCTAATTTCCTTTAATATTTTCATAGTCTGTACTCTATTGTAGACTTCATTGCTAAAGCTAGTCTTTAACTGTTCTTTTAATAAACCATAACGATTCATAGAGTCATCATTTTGTTGTTCAATTGATAGATCAGTATTAGTTATAACTGGATCATTTGTTGTAATATCCATCAAAAACCTCCACTTGTTTCCCATAATTAACCTAATTATTTCTATATGTAATTCCAAATTACAAAGCTACCCCGCCAATGCGAACCAGCTTTTATTTATAATATAAACTTACTAAAATTTTTATATATTCTTGTACTTAAATCTTAATTTTTTGATATTTTTCTTTACATTACACCACCTTTAATTGATTAAGTAGCAATTACTTTGCATTCTTTTTTATCCATTTAGTTATGTGACCTCCATTAGGTAATTTTTTTCCATAAAACTCATATACTTGAGTTTCTAAGTCTGAAATCCTTTGAATTAACGAAGTGTAATATTTTTTATGAGATTTTTCTTTTCTAAGTAAGTAAGAAATTCCTACAAGATAACAAAATACACTCCCCTTCTTAAACCTAAATTCTATATAACAAGCTCTTGAATATGTAGATGCTTTCATGACGCCATTTTCTTCATATCTCCTAACCAGATTCTTTATAGGCTTTCTACGACCGTAATGAATACCTAAAAATTCATCATCCTCTTTTAAAGAGAATAAGCTAAAAGACTCCATTTTTTGTTGATCAAAAATTTTCCTAAATGAAATAAAAAATTTGGATTTTTGATTCTTTTTGATTCCAAATGCATACAAATTTAGCATAATTTTTGTATGATATAATGTCCTATTGTTTTTCTTTTCTACTTTAACAAATAAACATTTACCTGTTTTTTCTTCAACCTCTAATTTCTTCTCTTTAAGCCTTTCTAATATATCGTTCATTATTAATCCCTAACTAGTTATTTTTTCGAAGTCCACTTTTTCTGAATAGTCTTGACCCCTCTCTATTATGTTTATTAGATCATAATAATAATAGTTATTAAATACCTTACCATAATGTAGTTCATTCTGTTTATTTAAATAATCTTTTAATATTGGGATTAACACTTCATTGCTTGCTTTATGCCTTAATTGATCAAGTAGTATGCTAAATACGTTATTCCTAATATCCTTTTTATTTGCGTCATTGCTTTCTTTAATGCGTTCAACTGACTTTTTGAGAGTTTTTGTTATCTGATCTAAGTCGTTGTATTTGCTATTTTGTATGATAAAGTGTGGTTTGTGTTGATATTTATCATATATCACGTTTATTTTTTTTGTTAATTCTTCTTCACAGTAACCTTCAGTTATTAGTTGATTCTTTGTATGTTTCAATATTGCTTTTAGATGTTTTTGCTTTGTTTTAATTCTGTTTTTAGCCTTTCGCTTAGATTCATTTTCATCTTTCTTTGTTGCTTTGAATATTTCAAACGCAGCTTTTTTACTGAGATTTAAATTTAAAACAGAAGAAAGTACATGAGGTTTGATTTTGCTTTTTTTTGCGTATTTCTTTATTTGCAGTCTTTCTATGTATTTTGTCTTGTTCTTATCTTCTTTTTTATTATAAGTATTATAAGTACACTCCCCTTTTTCTACATTCCTATTTTTAGGAAATTCGTTTTTAAGGTATGTATTAATACGGTTTTTATGCCTTATTTCTTTTTTATCTCTAAAGTGTTTATTGATTATGCGGTAACATTCTTTTTTAGAGTATTTGAGTTCATAGTGAACCTCAGTACCCATGTTAATACCTAAATGTCTGTAGTAGTTATTAGTTACTTTAAATGCTTTTTCAAGTTTATAAAGATAATTTTGTAATGTTTTAAGTTTAATTTCGTTGTATCCATTTTTCTTCATGTTCTTATTGAAATAATAAAGTATGTCACTTTGAGTATATCTCTTAAGATTAAGATTCATGTAATTGATTGTGGATATTAAAACGATTAATTTGTGTTGATGTTTATTTTTACATTTTATTGACTTCAA